>DXEB01000010.1 GCA_019115165.1 Candidatus Anaerotignum merdipullorum
TTTCAATCGGCACCGTCGGTCGGAAATTTTATCAGCAGCTTTTCCAAAAAGCTGCGCATAAAACCCCTGCGACTTGTACCTTTTGAGTTCTCCCAGCCAGTTCTTCTGGCTTTCCTCCGGTTTCTTCCAAACCGGCAAACTCTGTCATTATTTGTCAGTTGTTGTCTTTTTCGCTTCGCGAAAAACCGTTCGTTTCTCGTTATTCCGTTCCCTCTTGCACTTTGCAAGTGCCAGGTCGGTCACTCCATAAACAACTCGAAACTCACTGACTTGAATTGACTATGGGTTGTTAGTTTTCTTCTGCTGTTCAGTTTTCAAGGTTCTGTCTTTCTCGCCGCCACATTTCGTGTCAGCTTATTCATTTTATCGTTTTTTCATTTATTTGTCAAGTACTTTTTTCGATACTTGGCAGTTCTATTTCTTTACCAGCTGCATTTTTACAGCGCCAGACTATATTATCATCAAACTCTGCATATGTCAAGCATTTTTTGCTAATATTTCATACTTTTATTTGTTCGTCTTTTTCTTGATTTTTTAATACTTATCATACACAATCAAAAACCATCTTCTATTTTTCACGGAAACATTTTTAAAATCATCTGCAGAAAAGAGGTATCTACCTTTAGATACCTCTTCCCTTTCCCAAACCCTCAACCTTTTTTCTGATTGCTTTTTTGGTTTTTCTCAGATTGTTTGCTATTTTGTTTGTTGGTTTCCAAACTGTATTCCTGCGCAAACTCTGTTCTGTTCATTCCTTTTTCTGCTTTTTTGTCATTCTGTTTCTTCATATTCTTTTCCATTGCTTGAAACCTCCCGCTCTATACTAGCAAGCAACATTGCCTTGCAACCTTAGTATGACCGTTAACCAAAATTCTATACCTTCCATTTCACAGCATCCAATTTCATCTGTGTTTCCATCCATCACTTTCCGTTCTCGCTCTTTTTCCCCATTCTAAAAAACAAAACGATGACACCAAAACACCTCTCTATAATATCACTAATTTCATTGTTTTACCCGTAAATCAGTGAATGGTTTGAAAAGGAATGAAACACAAATTTATTGAAAAAATACCATTTCTACGCAGCCCTAACATATCAAACATCCATTTCACCTGTAATTAACATCGGAAATCATCTTCAGTTAGTATCCACTTTCCATTCCGCTTTTTCCATCGTCTTCTGCTCTCAAATTAAAATTGGCAGACAACTAAATATAAGAGGACAACTTCCATTTCAACTGCCATTTGCTCCTACCATTGTAAAAACATCTACAACACCAAAATTCCCAATAAACAATCCTTATCAAACTTTAAAAACCAATATTCCGCTCATAGTGATGAAAATCGCTGCTCTGCATACAGTCTCACCGTTTTTAATATTTCTTTTATAATCAGTTTCTCTATATGTATCCTCAACCAAGTCAAACAACAATTTCGAACCATTCTTGCTGTCTTTTCTCATTTTTAACAGTTGTCTTTCCCTGAATAAGCCTCTCACTAGTACGAAAATTCCAACTTTATTGCATAACATTCTCATTTTTTATCTTTTCTGAAATCACAGGCAATCCAAATTGTGCTTCTTCATTTTTTCCATCAGATAGCGCTTTTTATATTTCAGTGCAGCATACTGCTGCACCTTGCGATAAATTACTAAATTGTATGCGCCACCTGCCGCCCCGACCAAAGGAAGCCCCTGTACAAATTTTGCCGCTAGCATTCCGGCAGACATCGCATCTGCCGCCCGCTCAATTTCTTGGTCAAAATCAACTTCTTGCGATTGGTTTTTCATCCAATCCTCTACCCGTTGGTCTGCCTGTGTTCGTTCTGCTGGTTCTACCAAAGCCGCTGCAATGATCCGCAACAGAAAAATTCTCTCCTCTTTTGTGTCATAAACAAAACCATATCCTATTGCTGTTTCATACAATCCTTTCATCAGCATACCTAAAAACAGCGGAATATCCGGTAACCCAATTCCCAGCAGCCCCAGACCAACACCTTCCACTGTTGTCATGCAAGCATTTATTCGCCCATTTTTCTTCGGCAGCCGTTCCATTTTTCGCATGGATTTTCTAGTAGGGCTTTGCTCTATTCGAAAATCATTGACTGCGAATTCCAAAGACATGTCTTCCTTAGAAAAAGTTTTCTCTACAATGCCACTTCCTTTCTCGAATACTATGTAAAACGCCTTCCGAAATGCCGTCTCCAGTGCCGAAATCAGCTTTGGCGGAACTTTTTCGCGTACCCATGCCATCAATCCATCTTTACTTTCTTTCTCTTCTTTCGTCCTTTGCCGCAAAAACTTTTCTTCTTTCTGCAATACTTTTTTCCATTCTTTTTCTAATCCGCTTTTCATACTGCACCTCCAAACGAAGAAACAGCCGCCGCTCTTTGTTGTCGCGCAGCCGCTGTTCCTTTTCCATCCTATGCTTTTCGCACTCAGTTTTTATTTTTCTGGTTTGCGCTCCTCTTCTTTTCGCAAAATGCCTGTGAAATCCGTATCACCAAAATTATGCTTCATTTCTGTATCTGCCTGCACATTTTGAATACGGTAATAATCCATTACGCCAAGATTTCCACTACGCAGTGCTTCCGCCATTGCCATCGGCACTTCTGCCTCCGCTTCCACAACTTTGGCTTTCATGCTTTCTACTTCCGCCTTCATTTCCTGTTCTCTTGCAATTGCTGTCGCTCGCCGTTCCTCTGCTTTTGCCTGTGCAATTTGTTTATCCGCTTCTGCCTGTTGAATCTGCAGATGCGCGCCAATGTTTCGACCAATATCGACATCCGCAATATCGATAGATAAAATCTCAAACGCCGTTCCGTTATCCAATCCCTTTGACAGAACCGTTCTGGAAATGGAATCCGGATTTTCCAGTACACTTTTATGACTTTGGGATGAGCCTACTGTCGTAACAATTCCCTCGCCTACTCTAGCTATAATGGTTTCTTCTCCTGCACCGCCGACAAGTCTAGCTAAATTGGTTCGTACCGTGACTTTTGCAATGACTTTCACTTCAATCCCATCAATAGCAACTGCTGATATCCATGGAGTTTCAATGATTTTCGGCGTAACGCTCATCCGTACTGCTTCAAAGACATTCCTGCCTGCCAAATCTATGGCTGCAGCTCTCTCAAAGGATAAATCCAAATTTGCCCGATGTGCCGCAATCAATGCATCTACCACATTATCCACATGTCCGCCGGACAGCAAATGGGATTCCAGCTGATTGGCATTGACATCCATCCCTGCCTTTTGTGCCTTGATTAGCGGACGGATGATACGGTCTGCACGCACGCGTCTTAATCGCATCCCGACCAAAGAAAATATATTCACTTTTACGCCAGCTGATACCGCAGAAATCCACAATCCCAGTGGTACAAAACTCAAAAATATTACGAGTAATACGATAATGACCAAAATCGGCACCAAAAACGCCATTACATCAATCATATTATTGCAGCCCCTTTCTGATTCACTTTATAACTAAGCCATCTTGTTGTTCTAACATTTCTCTTTTGCCAAAAGCAATCACATATTTTGCAAAATCTATATGGTGCATAGATTACTGCTACGACAATCCACCCGTACTTCATTTTCTTTTCTGAAATCACTTTTCTTTGTTTTATCAAGTTCAGCACATCAAACCATCTGCCAGCATCTCTCCTTTCATCTCCAACACTTCTAACTTCAGCATTCCACAACCGTTACTGTTTTCCCGTTAATTTGTGTCACGCGTACTTTCTTTCCTCGATCTATAAAATCTCCATTGGAACAAACATCTATCTGCCGCCCATCGAAATCTGCTACTCCAAAGGGACGCAGTGTGGTCTGTGTCGTGCCTTCCGCACCCAATAAGCCTTCCAATGTACGTTCATCAAAATCTTTTGCTTCCTGTTTGTCCTCTAATACTACTTTTCGATATATCCCACTTTTTCGTGCAATCAACAACATGAGCGAGAATACCAGAACAACTAAAACCAATGCAACCAAAAACGCCAGAATACCATATACCTTCGCAATCAGTAGTAATGTGCCTAACAAACAAATACCGCTCAAAATACCGAATATGCCAAAGCCCGGCATCAATAATTCAGCAAATGCCAATATCATACCTACAATACAGAGCATAATAATCCATGGCATCATGTTCATCTCACTCCTTCCCTATGAAAAAGAAAAACATCTTGAATTCCGTATATATTGTATCACAGCCACAAATAATTGTATACGAAAAATACGATATTAAAAAATCTGTAAGATATGCCAAACCTGTAAAAAACAAGCATTTCTGTCTGTCGGTTTTAAACGTATCGGAACTTTTTCAAATAAAAATATATACAGAAAACGCATTTCTTTTCGCATAACTTTCCTCATACTCTCGAAATTCTTTTTTCCATAGAAGTCCGCTTCCTCTCCAAATGTTTTTTTGTAAACCAAAACGGACAACAATATCATTGGCAAACGGATTCCATGAATCGGATTAGTACTTTTCAACCGGCATTGCGTTCTGAGTCATGTGTCTAGGATCTCTCATTTCCTTCGCAAAGAAAAAAAATCACTTTAATGACCTGCATGATCCATGTTTTTACAGCAAAAAATGAGAGAAACCCATCTGTCGATATTTGTCCCTTTTCAAGATAAGTAGTGATGACCCAAACTCCGTCGGTTTCACCAAATAGCGTGTCCTAACTTGAGAACAGCCACAAACAAAGGTAGATTGCCTCGTGCTTATGGCTGTTTTGCGTTGTTGGTCATTTTGCATACATGATTTAGTGCGTTTTTATAATATCAAACAAATTTTATTTGTTGTGAAGCGAGAGGGAAAAGAAGGCGCTGATACAGTCTAAACGCAACAACATCATCGGTATTTTGAGCAGAACATTCCCTCTTTAGGTCCTCCATCATAGCACCCTCTTGACACATATTACGTTTAGTGATATGTTTATTACAGTAACCGTCATAAGGAGGCTGAACTATGCGAGATCATGCAAAAGGTGGTGCGCTTACAGAAGTGACCTTTTATATTTTGCTTTCCCTTTATACTCCGAAACACGGATATGCTGTCATGCAGTTTATTGAAGAAAAAACTGGAGGGCGGCTTTCGTTAGGCGCGGGCACTTTGTATGGTGCGTTGAACTCTTTGTGGGAAAAGGGATGGATCGAACCTTGCGGAGATCATACAGGCAGAAAAAAGGAATACAGCATTACAATGCAAGGAAAAGAAATTGCAGAAAAAGAACTTGCAAGACTAAATGAGCTTGTAAGCATTGCAAGTGAAATTATTGGAGGTGCAGTATGAGTAAAAAATGTTACCGCTTCTTTGGAGGATTATTGAACGCGCAAGCAAGCTGGTTAAATAGAATGTCCGAAAAGGGGTATCACCTTGTTCAGACAGGAAAAATTTTATATGAATTTGAAAAATGCAATCCTAATGAAGTGGTATACTGCGTGGAGTTTATCGGCGAAAAGTCAAAAGAAAGCGCAAAAGATTATTCCGGTTTTTTAGAGGATATGGGATATAAGGTGTTTTTTAAGAATATCAATCTCAATTATTCTGTCGGCAAAGTGCGTTGGCGTCCATGGGCGGAAAAAGGGGGGCGCATTGCGACAAATGCCACGACTTTCAATCGAGAACTTTTGATTGTAGAAAAAGAGAATGACGGAAAACCATTTGAACTTCATACCTCCTATGAAGATAAAGAAAAAAATTACTGCAATTTGCGTAATCCGTGGCTTTTTATACTACTCATGTTTGCGCTATTTGCCATCGCAAAACATTCTATCATCTTTGGTGTCTTTGCGTTGACTTCCCTCATCCCTGCTCTTATATATCAAATTCAGATCGTAAAAATCCGGCGAGAAGCCAAAACGAGAGAATGGTAACGAAATAAATAACAACAACCTGCTGTTAGTTCAATTCCCGCCGACCTATATACCGATGACAGTGCAGAAACGCTTGATTCAGACGCAAAAGGATAGCTTTGTTTAACATCCAAAGGGCAGCCGAGAAAATCGACTGCCCTTTTTTCATGTCCTCTGGGCAGAGAGGAATTTTAATAAGCTTTCGAGATTTCCATCCATTTGACGGAAATTTTCAATTTTCGTTGAAATCACAATCACTACTTTCCTTGAAAAGGGAGCGATATTTTCCCTCATTTTTGAAATACATTCCTCATTATTCTTTGCTGGAATAGCAGTTGCAAGTATTCCCCTCTCCTGTTCAAGTGCATTTTCTCATATATTCCAAAACCAAACATCACTATACCGCTGCTCCATCTACAACCATTACCATACCTACTCTTTTTCTGTCTCATCTGTCTCATTTTATTTCCGCTTCCGCCGCTTTCACAATGGGAATCAACAAATGGTCTCCCGACTGAATGTTCGTCGTTTTCATCTGATTACACGCTAGAATTTTATCAATCATATGTTCGGTCTTTTCCGTATCTGCCTTATAAGTTTCCGCAATCTCCCAAAGGGTGTCTCCTGCGTGGATGCGCACGGATTCATAATACACCGTTTGAGGCTTTTGTCCCTGTGCTCCCAATGCAATCGTTCCAATCCCAATCACCATCGCGAAAGTCATCCACAGCAACATTCGTCTGCGTGCCTGTTTTGATTTGCGTATCATCCGTCTTCTTCTGCGTCCATCCATCGTTTCTCCCCCTTTTCTAAATACGAACATATTTTCTTTATACTTCAATCATATAGGAACATATATTCTTTGTCAACTATTTTTTATAAATTTGCGAACATAGGTTTGATTTTATCCTGTTCCTATGATACAATAACCAAAAAGAATTTTGCCAAAATAGTGAGATCTCGCTCTCCGATTTCTTTTTTCGGTCTGCCGTCTTTCTTTTCGGCAAACGATTCGGTTGATTTTTATTTAAGCAAAAGGGAAGTGAATATATGCACGATTTATCCGCGAAACAACAACAAATTTTAGAATACATGAAAGCAGAAGTACGCGAAAAAGGATATCCGCCTTCTGTCCGGGAAATCTGTGAAGCAGTCGGCTTAAAATCCACTTCAACTGTACATGGACATCTGGCACGATTGGAAAAAAAAGGATTGATTCGCCGCGATCCTACAAAACCTCGGGCCATTGAGATTTTAGATGACTCCCTGGCATTACCTGCCCGCGAATTGGTACAGGTTCCCATCATTGGAAATATTACAGCAGGAACACCCATTCTTGCGGTAGAGAACATTGAAGATACGTTTCCCATCCCCGTGGACTATGTCCATAATGACAGCGTGTTCATGCTGAAAGTCCGTGGAGACAGCATGATAGAAGCCGGTATTTTTGATAAAGATCTGATTCTGGTTCGCCAGCAAAATACTGCGGATAACGGCGATATCATTGTTGCACTCATTGAAGATTATGCAACGGTAAAGACATTTTATAGAGAAAAAGATTTTATCCGTTTGCAGCCGCAAAATGCATCTATGAATCCCATCATCGTACGGGATGTTACCATTTTGGGCAAAGTCATTGGATTATTTAGAAAATTTTAAGGAGTGAAATTATGTACGGTTTTGTCAAAATCGGCGCCGCTATTCCTAAATTGCATGTTGCCGACTGCATATTCAATCAACAGGAAATATTATCTTTGATTCACCAAGCCCAAGAAAAAAATATAAAAGTATTATCCTTTCCAGAACTGGCACTAACCGGCTACACCTGTGGCGACTTATTTTTCCAGCTTCCTTTGCTGCAAGCCGCTGAACAGTCCTTGGCACAAATTGCCAAAGCAACGCAGGATCTTGACATGATATTGGCAATCGGCACACCCGTATATACAGACAACCAAACCTTCAACTGTGTTGCCGTACTGCATCGCGGAACTATATTAGGATTGGTGCCCAAAACCTTTATTCCCAATTACAGCGAATTCTACGAAGAACGTTGGTTTGCTTCTGCTGCGGATTTGGTCAGCGAAGAAATTGCCTATGCAGGACAAATCGTTCCGATCGGTTCTGATTTACTGTTTCGCGCCAATGGCATTCCACATCTGAAGATTGGCGTGGAAATCTGTGAAGACATATGGGTACCCATTCCCCCTAGTTCTTATCACTGTCTGTACGGTGCAACTGTCATTCTAAACGCATCTGCCAGCAATGAACTGGCTTCCAAACCGACCTATCGGCATCAGCTGGTTGCGCAGCAATCCTCCCGCTGCCTTTCTGCATATGTTTATACTTCTGCCGGGATCGGCGAATCCACGCAGGATGCCGTATTCAGCGGACACAGCTTAATTTATGAAAATGGAACACTCTTAGGAGAAAGTGAGTCGTTTTCCCGAGAAGGTCAGTTGATTTTTGCGGATATTGATTTAGAACTGCTAATGAATGAACGCCGCCGCCATACTACTTATATGGCACAGCTTTCTCAGCCGGAAGCACAGCGCTTTTATCGGGAAATTACATTTTCCATGGCAGAGCCACTGGATACCTCTTTGGCGCGTACGGTTTCTGCCACGCCATTTCTGCCTGCTGACGATGCCAATTTAGATGCACGATGCCAAGATATTTTCCAAATACAAGTTACTGCTTTGGCGCGGCGCATGGAACATACGCATGCCAAAAAACTGGTCATCGGTATTTCTGGCGGATTGGATTCCACCCTTGCGTTGTTGGTTGCAGCAAAAGCCTGCGATTATCTGAACTTAGACAGAACACATGTATTGGGTATCACTATGCCCGGATTCGGCACCACCGACCGCACGTATCAGAATGCATTAGCGCTGATGCATGCATTAGGCATTGAACAACGAGAAATTTCCATCCGTGAGGCGGCTTTGCAGCATTTTGCCGATATTGGACACGACCCTGCCATCCATGATATCACTTACGAAAATACACAGGCGAGAGAACGTACCCAAATTTTGATGGACATTGCCAACCAAACCAACGGCTTGGTTGTTGGCACAGGCGATTTGTCTGAATTGGCGCTGGGATGGGCAACCTATAACGGAGATCATATGTCCATGTATGGTGTCAATGCCGGTGTCCCCAAAACTTTGGTCCGTGTATTGGTTGATTGGGTCGCTCATTCTCATCGTCTGGAGGAAAGCGCTTCCGCAATCCTGCTCGATATTTTGGACACACCCATTAGCCCGGAACTGCTTCCGCCGGATCCAGATGGTACCATTCATCAAAAAACAGAAGATTTGGTAGGACCTTATGAACTGCATGATTTCTTCCTGTTCCAAATTCTACGGTTTGGGTTCCGTCCTGCAAAAGTGCTGTACTTGGCAGAAATTGCATTCTCAAATCAGTATGACCGTGATACACTGCTAAAATGGCTGAAGAATTTTTATCGCCGTTTCTTTGCACAACAGTTCAAACGCTCCTGTCTGCCGGACGGTCCAAAAGTGGGTGCTTTGTGCCTTTCTCCTCGTAGCGACTGGAGAATGCCTACCGATGCTCATAATCGTATCTGGATGGAAGAAGTAGACTCTTTATAATTTTCTTGCGGAAAACCACATACTTTCATCGGATCAAACATCATACCAAAGAATCAAATTCGCTTTCTTTGGTATGATGTTTTTGCTGTATTTTCAAATCAAATCTCCCTGCTCCGACGGTCTGTTTTCTCGTCTATACTTTGCAGGATTACAACAATATACAAAAGAGAAGGAAAGGATGTATCTATTATGATCGGAACCATTGCCAATACCGCTGCCATATTAACCGGAACCATGATCGGCACCCTTTTGAAAAAAGGGATTCGCCCGAAATATCAGGAGGTTCTCTTTCATGCGATGGGACTTGCTGCAACCGGACTGGGCATAAACGCTGTCGTACAGAATATGCCAAATAGCCAATTTCCCGTACTGTTTATCGCCAGTCTTGCCATCGGTTCTTTGGTTGGAAATATGCTGGAAATCGACGAAAGATTCCATCGTCTGGCGGCACATTTCTCTTCCTCTAGGTTGGGCGAAGGTCTATCTACTGCGATTTTATTGTTTTGTATTGGTACGCTTTCCATTGTCGGACCTATCCAAAGTGCTTTGTACGGCGATCATACCTATCTGTTCACCAATGCCACCTTGGACTTGGTTACTTCCGCTGTACTGGCATCAACCTATGGCATTGGCATTGCCTGGGCGGCTCTAGTATTATTTTGTTGGCAGGGAGGCATTTATATCGGTGCCGGTATTCTTTCGGAATTTCTCACCGAACCACTGATGTGTGAAATTTCTATACTCGGTGGGTTCCTGATCGCCTCTTCTGGTCTATCCATATTAAAAATCAAGGACCTAAAGACATTAAATATGCTCCCGGCATTGTTGATTCCGTCTCTTTTCTTTTTCCTGCACAGCTTGTTTTAATCAACCAAATTTTCACTGTTTGTGATATAGCATTCAACCATTTTCTAAAGTAGTATCCAACTATCTGGATGATCGTTCCTGCACCCCTTAGCATCGCCGCACCAGCAATGGCGCGTACCGTCTGCATTCTAGGTTATTCGAATACCATTGCTCATTGTGCGGAACATTGATTGCGTTTCCTAATTTGCAAAAATCTCTGTCACACTGATAGAACAAAACATTTTGAAATCCTACGAAAAAAGCAGACATCTTGTCTGCTTTTTTTGTTTGTTTATAAATCTTTGATTTTCATTTGATCAATCGGTTTGTTTTTTCGTCTTTTCCTGCGGTAAAAGAAATAAATCCCCAACCAAATGGCAGGCAATACATTCCCTACAAAAAATACCACCAAACATGCAGCGAGTTCCATTGCCTGCAAGCACAAAATCAATATTCCGCAGAACCAAAGAACGGGCAAAATCAATCCTGGCAATGCTGCCTCCATTTTACACAAAAAGACCTGCAATACTGTGAAACCTACTGCAACTAACAGTAAAAATAACCAAAATAACCATATAACAATGGTTCCTGCAATTGCCATTACTGTTCCTCCCTTTCTTTTCGATATGCCGTAATCAATAGCTTCGCCGTCTCAAAATCCAGTTTGTCATCCATCGCTAAATTTTTAATCAGCTTTACATAAGGTTCCGACTCTTTTTGCTCAGACATCTTTATCTTTTGAATCAATTTGTCCAGCCGCAGCCGTACTGTAGGATAAGACACCCCGTAAACTCCTGCCATTTCTTTCAAAGAACCGGATGCCAGTACAAATTTCTTAATAAATGCCAAGTCTTCTTCTTCTAACTGCAAAATCCATTCCGGTATCCGCTCCATGCTCTCACCTCTTTCATATTAT
>DXEB01000074.1 GCA_019115165.1 Candidatus Anaerotignum merdipullorum
TATAACCATGAGAGAATTCAATTAAAAACAGGAGTGGCACCGCTTACGCTACGCCACTCCGTTTGAAAATAAAATATTATCCTCGTAAGAACGCTTTTTTGTGCTGTCCGCACAAATTGGAGCAGTTCACTTGGCAATCCTAAGCAAAGGCGCTTTTTTCTGTTTATCCTTTCTGTTTGACAGGCAACTCCTCTTCCATACCATAACGCGCTTCCAACCGGTAAATGGGCATGCCCTGAGAAGAAAATTTTTCTTCGTACTCTGTCATAATGTTATCCTTGTAATCACTGTGATGCAAATCCAGAGAAATATTGGACAGCTTCCAGTCATCGGCGCAGAACTCGTTGAGCGAAAATTCAAACAATCCGCGGTTATCTGTTTTGAAAAAAATTTCTCCTTTGTCGCCAAATACCTCTCGATAGCTCTGCAAGTATCCGCGATAAGTCAATCGACGTTTATACGTTCGCTTCTTGGGCCACGGATCGCTGAAATTCAGATACAGCCTTTGAAATTCTCCTACGGCAAAAAAGTCAGATAATTTTTTTGCATCATCCCAAACAAATGCCAAATTCGGTAACGACTCTGTCGTCCGTCTTGCGGCCACTGCTACGACACTCAAATTGCGTTCAATCCCCACAAAGTTGATCTCTGGATATGTTTCCGCATTTTTGCGTATAAATCCGCCTTTTCCACATCCAATTTCCACATAAATCGGGTGATCGTTTCCAAAATATGCCGCCCATCTGCCCTTCCATTCTTCCGCATGTTTCATCACATGCTCATTTTGTGCCAATTCTGTTTCCGCCCACGGTTTTTTTCGTATTCTCATGCTGTTACTCCTTTGTGTTTCCATTGTCATTTCTCTCATGATACTATCGAAACCCCATTTGTGCAACCGCATTTTTCAATTCAACCACCAATGGCTCCTATCCAATAACCAAAATCCTCTTCTCCCTCTATGTGACGGAACTCCCGAAATCCCAACATTTCCGCTCTGCGGCGGTTTTCCGCCTGATAGCGATCCGGCAATCCAAATAGATACCCATCCTGTGTTTTTCGCAAAATCAAATGTCCATAACGCCGATAGGGCAGCAGAAAAAAGAAATCCTTCTGCCATTGCAGCGGTGTTTCTGGAAAAAACAGCAGTTCTTCCAGCCTAATTCCGTACCATGCCTCCTGTGTGCCAAAGGGATACAGTATTTGATTGTTCGCAAAAAAGACTCTTTCCCTTCCTTCCGTTTCTGCACTGCGTCCAACGGGCATTTGCCTTTCCTTGGTTGCGTTCGCATCTGCTTGCTCCTCCACTTCTGGTGCCGTACTTTGCTGTTCTGTCGTATCTGAACGGACACGTTGTTCTGCTTTTTCCGCAGGCGTCCGGTTTTGCAGCGCATTGGCACGGTCTCTTGTTGCTTCTTCCGCTCTCTCCTGCTCGGGCTGCTCCGCTGGCTGTTTTCCCAAAATCCGGGCGCTTTCCTCTGCCGTCAAAATCCCCATTTCTTCCAGCTCTTCCATTTCCTGTCGAAATTTCCGCAGCAATCCTCGAAAACTGCCATGATAGGATGGTTCCGCTTCCATCGTTTTCTCCGACATCTGATCCGACGGCGCAACAGTATGAAAAACATGCTGCGGTATTTCCTGCTGCGGGTTCTCCTCCTCGCGTTTTGGCTCCAGCATTTCCTGAATCGGCATACGGTTGTTCCGCTCACAAACCCGAGATAACTCCGTTGACGGCGGCTGTATCACCGCAGTTTCTGCTGCGCGGAGATCTTTTGCCGCCTCCATCGGACAAAAAGCATCTCTCCATGCCCGTTTCTGTCCGAAATATGCCGTCAGCGGTGCAACCATTCTGCCTCCGGCTTCTGTTGTCACAACAACGGCAAACAGATCCTCTACGATGTACCCTTCTCCCAAATCATCCGGCAAAAACGCCCACGTCAACTCTCCTTGTCCTTGTTTTCCCAGCGGCAATTCTCCGCATAAAATACCGACACATTCTGTTTTCTTTGCCGCCAGGGCATAAACCCGGTAAATACTGCCAGATAATTCATATAATCCCTGTACCGAAATGGTCAGCTTTCCTTTTCCGTTTTTGATTTCCAGCACGCAGCTTCCCCAAGGCGTTCTTCCGTTTCTGCCATATCCTGCCGTCTCCTGCCGCAACATCAAATATACTTTATCATATCGTCTTTGATACACGTTCCTTCTCTCCTTTGCTTGTCTGTCCGATACAGTTTATGTCCGCAGCGGATAAAAAAGAACGATCTCTCACAAAAAAGCAGACGGTACTGCCATCTCCCCCGCTCACACGCTTTCCTTCCTCCATTCAGGGCTTTGCTGCTTCCTTCGGAATACCGTATAACGCCAAACTTGTATTTTTATACCGTCCATCCATAGTAACATCCCGCCCAAACCAATCCGGCGGCACAAACGCGCGCGCCGCTTCCATCGTTGGAAATTCCACCTCCGTTGTCACTAACCCCTGCAGCTTTCCTTGGTATACATCTACTTCTGCGGTCCATCCGCCTTCCAGCGGTACACGGTAGCGGATTTTCTCGACTGCCGGCGTCTCCACCTTTTCCAGCAAATGGGTATATTCCTCCTTTGTGATTTCCAGCTCAAATTCTTCCTTTGCCAGCAGCCCCTTGCCCTTCACCGTCAAAAAATATACGTCGTTGCTCTGGCGCAAACGAATCGTCGGTGATGTGCTGATATATGCCTGTACCATGACTTCCGACGGAAACGCCGTCAAGGCAAACGGTACTGCTGTTGTCAAAAATTTACGTTCAATTTCCATGTCTGCACCTCCTTTTTTCCTAGCATAATCCCGGGTGCGCCCATCTGTCAACGTCTTGCTGCCGTCTGTCTGCTTATGCTATACTCAAGAGGAACACAAACCGAGCTTCCTTCCCATCGGCATCCGTTCCGTCTGGAATCCAAAGGAGGGTTTTCTATGTCCCATACATACAACTTGCACGACAAACTTGCTGACGAACTATTTGAAATGCATTCTCTCACCGCACTGGCTTGGCTTATTGCACACGGGCGCGAACTGGAATTCTTCACATCCGCCCACACTGCCTGTTTCTTATCCCGACATGGCTCCTCCCAAACCGTGTCCCTTTGGGAAAATGGAGTGGAACAGGCATTTTCTTCCATAGAAGCACTGTTTCAGCAAGCATCTTTGGACGGCATCCCGTTTCTTCTGGCTTGGGAGCACACCGAACTGGCATGTCTGTTCTAACGGATTCCATTGAAAAAAATAAGAAAAACGCATATAATAAAAATAGAATGTAGCTTTGTGGTTCCTTTCCTGTTTTCGGACGGATCATGACTATGGTTATCCTGTTTTATGGAGGTGTTTACAAATGAAACAAGCATTGATTTTTCTGACGGAAGGATTTGAAGAAGTGGAAGCGGTAACGCCATTGGATTTTCTGCGCCGTGCAGGCGTAGACGCCAAATTCGTTTCGGTTTGCGGCACACTCGCTGTTACCGGCGCCCATGGCGTCGTCTATCAGGCAGATATGCTCTTTGACCAGCACGTCGCTGCTCAGGCAGATATGCTGATTCTTCCAGGCGGTATGCCCGGCGCCCAGCACCTGCAGGATCATGCTGCATTAGGGAAACTGCTGAAGGCATTTCATCAGGATGGAAAATTTATCTGTGCCATCTGTGCCGCCCCGATGGTATTGGGGCATCTTGGCATCTTGCAAAGCAAACAGGCAACCATCTATCCTGGTATGGAGGATCGGCTCATTGGCGCTGTTCCTACCGCATTGCCCGTATGTAGAGACGGGCATATCATCACATCCCGTGCCCCTGGTACTGCAACGCAATTTGCCCTTGCACTGATTGAAGCATTGGAAGGAACAGAAGCTGCTGCAAAAATCAAAGCCGATATTGTGTTTGACTAAGATCAATGGCAGAAAATACCAGCGGCAGCAACCTTCTTGCGCAAATCACAAGTCCGGTTTGCGCCGCTGCCTGTTCTACTAATGCGACATCCAAATCATAAATATAGGAGATCTGTGCCGGTGTATAGTATGCCGGCAGTCCGCATCGCAATTCTCTTGCGAACATCCGGCAAAATGCCGTTTTTCCATCACATAACAATCGTATGAACTGTGCTTTGGTCAACGATCCATGGATTTCCTGCTGCAGTGTATGCTGTGCTGCAGCCTGTGACATTTGCAGGATATCCAGCGCCTGATGCAGCGCATAAGGTTCCTGCTCCGTTTTCAAAAAGAGATCCGCCGCCATTACCCGCGGCTGTATCTTCTTTCGATAATAATCCAGAAATGTAGCCATACCCAATCCCCCCTTTCGTTCATTGTAACAGGGATGCATGAGATTGTGCTATAGGGAATGGCTGGGAAAGAGGTTATCCGCATGAATGCCATACAAAAATACTTTCGTTACCGACAAAGTCTGATTGATCAATATGCCAAAGGCGATATGACCAAACGGGAATACCTGCAACGCAATTACGAGGCAGTGGTTTACGGCGATATCGGACCATTTCACAATATGGATACCGTAGAAAAAGCACTGTTTAACTATCAATATTACAACGCATTAGCAAAAGAAATGAAAGCGGTCAGCACCACCCGTGACATGGATTATGAATTGAAACGAGATTATTTGGAAAAAAGCAATTATTATTACAGCAAAAAAGACAAAGCCACATTAAAGGCTCTGCAAATGCTGGATTACCAAGGCGTTGAAGCTTATTTTATCAAAATACGCAGTAAATTCCTCAAAGGAAAACTGTTTGAAATTGTTCTTGGAGAAGAAAAAATCATTCTGCATTCTACCAGTACGCTGATTTTGAAGCGCCTGCGGGAAGAAGGCGTATTTCAGGAAGAAAGCCGCAAATCCATGATTGATGATTATGTCAATCGAAGGTATTAACCGATTGTGCCGTTTTCCTCCTCTCCCTCTTGCCGAAAAACATAAAAATGCCGCGGACAACGGACGTTTTCACATCCAATCGCTCCGCAGCATCTATCTTCTGCCGCTTTTAATACAATCCCACTTTAGAAAGATACTTATCAATCAACCGCAGCTTGGTTTCTGTGGAATACCCCATTTTTTTGCTAATAAAGGAACACAATAGCTCCATAGTAAACAATACCGCCACGTAAGAATTGAAAAAGGTATTGCTGTCTACACTGACTGTCAGAAGCTGCGTGGCATATTTCGCCAAAGGCGCACTGGCTTTATCCGTAATCAATATAATCTTCGCCCCTGCTTCATATGCCATCTGTGCCGCCAGCAAGTCCATCTCCGAATATCTTGGGAAACTGACTGCAATAATACAATCATTCTCCGTAATATCACATAAATGGTCAATGACATTCAGCGCCGGATGGGATGTTTCATATACATCCGGCAGTAAATGTTTCAATAACAGCAGCATCATGTCTCCCACACAAGAATTTGCGCGGGACGTTACAATAAATTTTCGTTTACTGCCTGCAATCAAACTGGCTGCCCGCTCAAACGCCAATGTATCGTTTTGATTGATACAAGTTTTTAAGTTTTGCAGCACGTTGGAAAAATAACTTTCTACAATATCGCTTTGATCTAACTTGCTGATGCTTAGTTTCAGCCGCTCCGACGGTACTGTAATATTATCCGACACACTGTTAATCCGTTCCGTATACGTTTTGCGGATACTGCGCTGAAAATCCATAAACCCGGTATATCCCAGCGTACGCGTGAAGCGGATGACAGAAGAATCACTGACCTGCAGCCTTCTGGCAATTTCTGTGGAAGTAATAAAACATGCCTCCGCAAAATGATCCAATATAAACTCCGCAATCAATTTTTCCTTTTTCGTCAGCTTCACACCCATCAGCTTCGCTCTGAGTTCTTCCGTCATATCCTCCCCTCCTTTCTATCTTGCAGTCTATGCTGCCTCCATTTTCTCACACTCCTTTTTGCTTTTCAATAGCAAAACCAAAAAACCTGTACGATTTCAGAAAAATATCCATCCCAGATGAACAGATTTTCTTGTAACTGTTTGTCGTTTCGTATATAATAAGGCAATATAATACGGACAGACGGCAGCGTTCTTTCCATAGCTGTTCAGCGATTCAAACCGAGGCTGCCGCAGAAAAACCTCTGTGTCCATGGTGTAAAGGCAATCCCTCAGTTCTATCAGCCTCGCACTCTTGTACCGCAATCCCCTTCGATCCCTCAGCAAGAAAGGAGTATCCGCCATGATCGAACGAATATCCACCCCTTCCAGAACCAAGCAAATCATCGAAGAAAACGGATTTTATTTCAAAAAAAACTTTGGTCAAAACTTCCTGATTGACAGCAATATCTTGGAAAAAATTGCCGATTGCGCCGGTATCGGGAAAGATGACTGCGTATTAGAAATTGGTCCCGGCATCGGCAGCTTGACACAAGTATTGGCAGAGCATGCCAATCAAGTCGTTGCCATTGAAATTGACAGCAATTTGATTCCCATATTGTCGAAAACCCTGGAGGCATATGACAATATCGAAATTCGCAACCAGGATATCTTAAAAACGGATATTGATGCAATCATTCGAGAAAAAAATGCAAACCGTCCCATTAAGGTTGTGGCAAATCTGCCATACTACATTACCACGCCAATCCTGATGGATTTGCTGGAAAACGAACGAAATGTCGAACGCATTACAGTCATGGTACAAAAAGAAGTGGCGGAGCGGATGCAGGCACAACCGGGCGACAAGGAATACGGCGCACTTTCCATCGCCGTACAATACTATTGCGATGCGCATGTGGATATGATCGTACCCCCCTCTTGCTTTCTGCCTCGTCCAAAGGTAGATTCCGCTGTTATCACATTGCAAATCCTGCCAGAGCGTAAAGTCACTACAACCGACGAAGCGCTATTCTTCCGTTTGGTCAAATGCGCATTTGCCCAGCGGCGGAAAACGCTGCTCAACTGCCTCAACCACCAAGGCAATTTCGGACTGTCTAAAGACACGCTTGCGGATTTGATTCGCTCTCTAGGCTGGGACGAGCGCATCCGCGGAGAAACGCTTTCCATATCGGACTTTGCCAGACTCACAGATGCTGTCGCACAAGCGATCTCCAGTCACATGTAAATTGTCTGCGGGCGTTTCCATAAGTAAATAATCTTGCGCTTGTTTGTGCATGAAACATTTAGTACGATCATCTGCTGTCACACATTCCCTCCGCCTTCCCCGCTTGCGATCATAAAAGAAACTTCCCCTTCCTCTGAAGCCCAAAAGAGATGTTTTCGACGAAAACATCTCTTTTTCTTTTCTTACCATCTATATCTTGTATGTCTAGAAATTCGTTCTCCCATATCTTTGATTTTTCAACAAATCCCGCATCAGACGACAAAAAAGCACCTGATTTCGCCAAGTCAAAAATATCCACAAATTGGCAATTTTTCTCAACTTTTCCGACATCTCCCTTCCCGTTGCGACAAAAAAACAACCATCCCGCAAAAACACGGGAAAAAACCTGACAATTCCCCGCTTTTCCCGTCGGTATTTGTCTGTCGATACCGTATTGTCACTGTCTTTGGGCTGTACTATAATCAACCCAAAAGCAAGAATGTTTGCCATATTCATTCATTAAATTACAAGCGGAGGGATAGATTTTGAGCCAAATGAAAATAAAAGTGCTGTTAGCCGATGATAATAAGGATTTTTGTGATATTGTCGTAAATCATTTACAAAAACAGGAAGATATACAAGTGGTAGCTGTTGCTATGGACGGTATCGATGCTATGAATAAAATTCGGGAACATTGCCCAGATGTTGCAATCATTGACGGTATCATGCCTCGGCTAGATGGGATTGGTGTACTGGAACGTTTACAGAAAAATCCGGATATGCATCAACCGGTTACCATCATACTGTCTGCTCTCAGTCAGGATAAAGTCGTACAACGCGCGTTGGAATTAGGCGCCGGGTATTATATGGTCAAGCCTTTTGATTTAGAAGCCCTAACCCAGCGTATTCGTCAACTGATGCAGGAACGCCCTGCCATCAAACCCGGCGGAACCTCTTTCTGTCCGTCGACAGCGCCGCAACCCATGTCTGCTTCTTTCGATCTGGAAACCCGTGTGACCAATATCCTGCATGAGATCGGTGTTCCCGCCCATATCCGCGGCTATCACTATATGCGGGAAGCCATTATCATGAGCGTGAATGATATGGACGTGCTGAATTATATCACCAAGGAATTGTATCCGTCCATCGCCAAAAAATGCAATACCACACCCAGCCGCGTAGAACGCGCCATTCGCCATGCCATTGAAGTTGCATGGAACAGAGGAAAAATCGATGCCATTGACGCATTATTCGGATATACCATCAACAATCATAAAGGCAAACCTACCAACAGTGAGTTCATTGCCTTAATCGCAGACCGCCTGCGGTTGGAACAAAAAGCAGTGTAATATTTCTGGATATCCCGTTACCATCCGATATCCTTGCCAATCTTTTATAAGATTCCGATGTATCCCGATTTGTGATGCACAAATTCAATCCCTTGGACAGAATTGCCAACACTTCCCAGCCTACCGCGCAGGGTCTTCTGTCACAACAGATGCCGGCATATCTTTCATACACGTACTCACCCAATACCCACAAACAGCCATTTGTCTGCTTGTGGGTATCCTTTTCGCATGTACCTGCCGCTGTCCACTCCATGTTCTGTTCACTGCATTGCTGCTAAAGATGCAAAAAACAAATCATAAGAATCCTCCCAGCCTTCTAACGGATAGCTGGCGCCGCCATTGCAGCTTTTCAGCAAATTGGATGTGTATTCCTCTCCTTCTGCAAACAGTTCCCCTACGGTCACCGCATAACCGCGTGCCGTTGCCAATTGGCACAATGCCAAAGCAGGGTCTTTCTCTTCTTTGGTCTGCCAGAGCTGTTGCCGCAGCTGTTCATTTTGCTTCGCTTCTTCTAACAACTTCCATAAATTCTCATTCATATCTGTCACCGCTTTCTTTTGTATCTTTCCTTTTCTGATTTTTGATATGCTTATCATACCATATTTCTTGCGAAAGATTAAGCCAAACCCAAGCAAATCAATCCACCATGTACGGTGGTACAAAGGAGGACTCCCACTGCCGTTGGCAGCAGAAAGGAGACAGCCGTCCATTTCCAGCTTCCAGTTTCTTTTCGAATGGTCCACAAGGTTGTCGCACAGGGAAAGTGATTGAGCGAAAACAAAATGGCACACAGCGCCGTCGTCCAACTCCAGCCATTCGCTGCCAGCATCTGTCCCGTTTGCATCATGCCCTCTCCCTCTATCAACATTCCGCTGCTGCTGTAACACATCAACAGAATCGGCAATACAATCTCATTCGCAGGCATTCCCAGCAAAAATGCTGCAAGAATCACACCTGACAGCCCCATCATTCCTCCCAGCGGGTCCAGTAACGTCGCCAGTTCGTTCAATAGCGTTCCACCGCCTACCGGCACATTTTGAAATATCCAAATGATCGCCCCTGCAGGCACTGCCACCGTAATGGCTCTGCCAAGCACAAATATTGTTCGATCCAACAGGCTGCGCAGCAGTATCTGCCCGATTTGAGGACGGCGATACGGCGGTAGTTCCAGTACAAATGCCGACGGAATTCCCCGCAAAATAGTATGACTGAGTAAAAACGATACTGCTAAGGTCAATCCTATCGAAAGCCCTACCACTAGAAATACCGCAATACCAGAAAGCCACGGCTTTCCTGCGGATAAAAAGATTCCTGCCAGTAAAATAATGGTTGGAAATCGCCCGTTGCATGGCACAAAATTATTGGTCAATATCGCTATCAGCCGCTCTCTTGGCGAATCAATGATCCGGCAGGCAGTGACTCCAGCTGCATTGCATCCGAATCCCATGCACAGGGTCAGCGCTTGTTTGCCATGGGCGCCGCTGCGCTGAAACAGCCCATCCATCTGAAACGCAATTCTCGGCAACAACCCAAAATCTTCCAACAATGTAAATAACGGAAAAAAAATTGCCATAGGCGGCAGCATCACCGATACCACCCAACTAACCGTCAAAAACACTCCATCCATTAACAGACTCTCCAGCCAAATTGGCGTCTGGAGCGATTCTAATAACCATCGGCATGACACTCCCAATCTTTGAAACCCTTCCATCAACCAGCCAGATGGAATATTGGCACCGGCAACCGTAATCCAGAATACCATCCCCAATAATAACAGCATCAACGGAATACCTGTTTTTTTTCGTAGTATTACCCGATCGATCCGCTCCGTCCGCACATCCCACGCCGTCTGTTTGACACATACCGCCGCCGCAATCTCCTCTGCTCGTTTTTGAAATGCCATAGAGCGTATTTGCGCATACTCTGTGATTGCTCCGCCTTCTGCTGCCAACAAATCCTGCGCTTTCTTCCCAATTCTACGCAATTCTTCCGCTTGTTCTGCAAACGCCGCATCCTCCCACATCGCATCCCCCTCCAACACAAAATCCAACCAAAGAGGCATCTGATGACTTTGCGGCAGGAGTTCTGCCAATGCGGACTGCAAATAAGCAAAGGTCTGCGGAAAGCTGTCATGAAAAGAGGTTCGTCGCGGAATCATCTTTTCCCGAACCGCCTTGCATAACACCTCTCTGAGTTCTTCCAGCCCCCTGCCCGACCTTGCCGCCGTGGATACTACAGGAACGCCCAATGCCGCTGATAATGCCGCTGTATCCACCCGAATCCCCTTTTTTTCCGCCTCGTCCGCCAAATTCAAGCATATCACCATATGCTCTGTCAATTCCATCACTTGTAAAACCAATGGTAAATTCCGTTCCAAACAAGTCGCATCTATCACCGCCACTACGGCGTCCGGTCGCGCGCATGCAAGAAACGCCCTGGCACAGCTTTCCTCCGCTCGATCGGAAAACAGGGAGTAAATACCCGGTAAATCCACCAATTCCGCTGTATCATCCCCTAGTCGAAAATTACCAGATGCCATTCCTACTGTTTTCCCAGACCAGTTTCCCGTGTGCTGCTTCAAACCAGTCCATGCATTAAATACCGTACTTTTTCCCGTATTGGGATTACCTGCCAAACCGATGCAACATTTTCTTTCCGCTGTCATGCTCATTCACCGCCTTCACCAGTATTTCTGCCGCATCCCGATCCCGCAACGCAATTCTGGTGTCTTTGACCTCATATAATCTGGTGCCGCCGCCTGGACAAACATACAGCGGATAAATCTGACTGCCTTCATAAAAACCCAAATCCAGCAAACGTAAAGACAGCGCACCTTCCACCCTTACCACTTCACATGCTTGATTCAGCGGTATCTCTGTCATCGCTCTCAGTTGCTCTGCCATAATCAACCCTCCCCGAAAAAATCCTGTTATGCTCAATGATATGCAGAAGCAAAAAAGATGTGTTTGGACATAAATCAGGACCACCGGCTTAGCCGGTGGTTTGCTCTGCCCCTAGAAGGGACCTTTACCAGCTGCGCTTGCAAGCGCGTTGAAGGTCCGCCAAGTGCTCTACTGCCTCAACTGCCGCCCTTGGCGGCTATTT
>DXEB01000075.1 GCA_019115165.1 Candidatus Anaerotignum merdipullorum
TTGGTCATGCAAAATCGATTTGCTTAAATTTTGGATTGGCGAAGTTATATGGCGGTAAATGTAATCTTCGTTTTGATGATACCAATCCCACAAAGGAAGATGTGGAATATGTAGAAAGCATTCAGGAGGATGTGAAATGGCTTGGCTTTGATTGGGAGGACAGGCTGTATTACGCTTCTTCCTACTTCCAGACGTATTATGAAGTGGCATTGAAATTGATTCGGGAAGGCAAAGCGTTTGTATGTGATTTGACTGCAGAACAGATGCGGGAATACAGAGGTACGCTGAGCACACCAGGGAAAGAAAGCCCTTACCGCAATCGCAGCATAGAAGAAAATTTGGATTTATTTGAACGGATGAAGGCGGGAGAGTTTCCGGATGGTTCCAGGACACTGCGGGCGAAAATTGATATGGCTTCGCCGAATATCAATATGCGGGACCCGGTGCTTTACCGCATTTCCCATGCAGCGCACCATACGACAGGAACGGATTGGTGCATCTATCCGATGTACGATTTTGCGCATCCGCTGGAAGATGCCATTGAAGGGATCACTCATTCCATCTGTACCATGGAATTTGAAGACCATCGCCCCTTGTATGACTGGGTGGTACGGGAAGCCGGATATACGGAGCATCCGCCCAGGCAGATTGAGTTTGCCCGTTTGGGGATGACCAATACCGTGATGAGCAAACGGAAACTGCGCGCGCTGGTGGAAGGCGGTCTGGTAGACGGATGGGACGACCCGCGTATGCCGACAATTTGCGGATTGCGCCGCCGAGGATACACGCCGGAAGCTATCCGGGATTTCTGTGAGCGGATTGGGGTTTCCAAGGCGAACAGTGTGGTCGACAGCGGTCTGTTGGACTATTGCATTCGGGATGATTTGAAGGCGAAAGCGCCTGTGGTCATGGCGGTATTAGATCCGCTGAAGCTGGTGATCACCAACTATCCGGAAGGACAGGTAGAAATGATGGAACTGGAAAATAATCCGGAAAATCCCGAATTGGGCAGCAGAATGGTACCGTTTACCAGAGAGTTGTATATCGAACGGGAAGATTTTATGGAAGAACCGGTGAAAAAATTCTTCCGTCTGGCGCCGGGAAAGGAAGTCAGACTCAAAGGCGCATACTTTGTGACTTGTACGGATGTCATCAAAGATGAAAACGGAAATATCACAGAAGTACATTGTACCTATGATCCGCAAACCAGAAGCGGCAGTGGATTTGAAGGGAGAAAAGTCAAAGGTACGCTGCATTGGGTCAGCGCGACCAATCATGTGAAAGTGACAGCAAGGCTGTATGACTATATGATGCTAGATAATCCGGAGGATGCCAATGGCGAGATGATCATGAATCCCAATTCTTTGGAAGTGAAGGAAGATGCCATTGTGGAAACAACGATTTCCAGTGCAAAACCGGGAGATCGTTTCCAGTTTATGCGCAATGGTTATTATATTGTAGATACCAAAGATACCACAGAGGGAAATCTGGTATTTAACCGTATTGTACCGCTGAAAAGTTCGTTCAAATTAAAATGAAGGACAAGAGTTTCCGATAATATACAGTCAAGAAGGGATAGGATCGCAGGCAGCGTTCTTATCCTTTTTCTATCACAGGAACTCAACAACCAAGAAACAAACATGCATTTAGAAACGGAATCAGAACAGAGACAGGAGGAATTACGAATGCGTATCGGGATATTGGGACCGGGAAAGATTGCAGAAAAAATGGCATACACGTTAGAAAGAATGGAGGACGCGCAATGCTTTGCCGTAGCATCCAGAGATTTGGGGCGCGCAAAGGCGTTTGCATCAAAATTTGGGATACCAAAGGCATATGGATCGTATGAAGCGTTGGCAGCTGATCCGGAAGTGGAGTTGATTTATATTGCGACACCACATTCCCATCATTATGCATGTATGAAGCTGTGCTTGGAACATGGCAAACCGGTATTGTGTGAGAAAGCATTTACAGCAAACGCAAAACAGGCGCGGGAAATTTTGGAATTGTCGCGGCAAAAAGGTATTTTTGTAGCAGAAGCGATCTGGACCAGATATCTGCCTTCCCGCAGACTGATTGATGACGCCATTGCAGCAGGGAAAATTGGAGAGGTCTATCTGGTGACAGCAAATCTTGGGTATGATATCCAGAATGTGAAACGCTTAACAGATCCGGCGTTGGCAGGAGGGGCGCTTCTGGATGTTGGAATTTATCCGCTGTCATTTATTGCCATGGTATTGGGGACAGATGTGGCAGAAATCACATCCAGTTGTGTGAAAACAGATGCTGGAGTAGATGCGGTCAATACGATCTTGTTGAAATATAGAAACGGTGTTTTAGCAGCAGCTCACAGTGGTATGCTGGGTGCCACGGAGCAAGCCGGTATTGTATATGGAACCAAAGGATACTTGATGGCAAAAAATATCAATAATGTAGATCGGGTTGATATCTATGATAACGAACGCCATTTGGTGGAAACCATCGAGATACCGGAGCAGATTACAGGATTTGAAGACGAAGTGCGCGCCTCCATGCAGGCAATTCGCGCCGGAAAAATAGAGTGCGAACAAATGCCGCATGCGGAGATTCTGCGCATGATGGAGGTGATGGATACACTGCGTGCCCAATGGGGGATACGATATCCGTTTGAATGAATTTGGAACAGGGAAAAAAACAGGGTGATCTCACCTTGTTTTTTATTTTGCTTAAAATGTTGGAAAAACAACGGAAATGTAAGATGTTTTTCTTTAGACTGTAATCAGAAGAAAAGAAAGGAATATATAACACTTTATCTGCAAACATTGGGAGTATGGAGGTGTAAATATGGGATATATCAAACATGTGGAACCGGAAACGGTTTTTCAGCTGTCAGATCAAGTGCAGATTCAAAAAGGACAGGTAGTCAGCAAGACACTGGCGCAGAACCCGGCAGTCAGTCTGACGCTCTTTTCCTTTGACCAAGGAGAGGAAATCAGTACCCATGCCTCGCATGGTGATGCACTGGTGACGGTGCTGGAAGGCAGGGGGCAGTTTACAGTAGATGGAACGGTGTATGTACTGGAAGCTGGGGAATCGCTCGTGATGCCGGCAAACAAGCCGCATGCCGTATATGGGATACAGGCGTTTAAAATGCTGTTAACGGTGATTTTTCCGGAATCAGAACACGAAGGAAAAGAGCAATCGTCTTATTGAAAAGAGCAGGGAACAGTTTGTTATCGATGAAAAAGGCGACAATGGGTAATCCAAAGAATGATAAAAAGGAGTGTATGCAAATGGAACAGAATATGTTTTGCTTTCAATGCCAGGAAACGGCGGGATGTCGCGGATGTACCAGAGTGGGTGTATGCGGTAAAAGTGCAAAAACGGCGGGATTGCAAGATTTACTGGTTTATGTAACCAAGGGTTTGGCAGAGGTTGCTACGAAGCTGCGTCAGGCAGAAAAGGAGGTTTCGGCAGAAGTCAATCATATGGTTTCGGAGAATTTGTTCGTTACCATTACCAACGCCAATTTTGATGATGAAAAAATCACACGCCGTATTGTAGAGACATTGGCGTGTAAGGAAGAACTGCGGCAGCAGCTGCCGGCACAGACAGTATTGTCTGAAGCGGCGCAATGGAACGGAGATACATCGGTATTTTTGCAAAAGGCAGCTCAAGTGGGCGTTCTGGCAACAGAAGATGAAGATATCCGCAGTCTGCGGGAACTGATTGTATATGGTTTAAAAGGAATGGCAGCGTACAACAAACATGCCAATGCATTGGGCAAGGAAAGTGCACGCATTGATGCATTTTTGCAGGAAACATTAGCGAAAACATTGGATCCGGATTTGGATGCGGCGGCACTGACCGCATTGGCGTTGGAGACAGGTGCATATGGTGTAGAGACGATGGCGATGCTGGATGAAGCCAATACGTCTGCGTATGGTAACCCCTGTATCACAAAAGTTAATATCGGCGTGCGCAATCGACCAGGAATTCTGGTTTCCGGGCATGATCTGCGAGACTTGGAAATGTTGTTGGAACAGACGAAAGACAGCGGTGTAGATATCTATACCCATTCAGAAATGCTGCCAGCGCATTATTATCCTGCCTTTCAAAAGTATACACATTTTGTTGGCAATTATGGCAATGCATGGTGGAAGCAGAAAGAAGAATTTGCGGCGTTCCATGGACCAATTTTGTTGACAACAAACTGCTTGGTACCGCCGGATGCTTCCTATCGGGATCGGGTATATACCACTGGAGCAGTGGGATTCCCCGGATGCCATCATATTCCCGGCGGGATTGGAGAAAAGAAAGATTTTTCCGCGATCATCGCGCACGCAAAAAAATGTCCCCCTCCGAAAGAATTAGAAACGGGTGAAATCATCGGCGGATTTGCACATCATCAGGTATTGGCTCTGGCAGATCAGGTGGTAGAAGCCGTTAAAAGCGGCGCCATTCGGAAATTTGTTGTGATGGCAGGTTGCGATGGTCGCAGCCCGAAGCGCGATTATTATACGGAATTTGCAAAAGCACTGCCCAAGGATACGGTAATCTTAACGGCAGGATGCGCAAAGTATAAATATAATAAGTTAAATTTAGGGGATATTCAAGGTATTCCAAGGGTGTTGGATGCAGGTCAATGCAATGACAGCTACTCTTTGGCGCTGATTGCACTGAAGCTAAAAGAGGCCTTTGGATTGGAAGATATCAATGACTTGCCCATTGTATATAATATCGCGTGGTATGAACAAAAAGCGGTGATTGTATTATTGGCATTGCTGTCACTGGGCGTAAAGCGAATTCATCTGGGACCGACGCTGCCGGCGTTCTTGTCACCCAATGTCGTGAAGGTATTGGTAGAGCAGTTCCAAATTGCAGGAATCGGAACTGTGGAGGAAGATCTTGCGGCGTTCTTTGGAGAAGATGAAAAAGAATCCAGCGCTACTGTATCATAACAATCTATAGAGAGACAGCAAAAAACATTCAAGAGAAACCCTTGAATGTTTTTGTTGTTTTTGCCGAAAAATGCTTGCATCCGTTTCTGTGCTGTGTTATGCTTCTGCATGACGAGAAAGAGAAAAAGAAAGGAATTTGGAAAACATGCGAGCAAAAAAGATTTTATGGATTCTTCTGGCAGTGTTTGTCATTGGCATGATATGGCTGCAGGACAGCGGCGTGTCGCAAGAGTTTTTCTGGACGATTTATGGGGTCAGTGTAGCGGCTTTGTTTATTGTGCTTGTGGCTATCAACCAGAAAGAATTGAGAACGCTGCAGACGGAATTGGAACAGCTTCGTAGCATACGCAGCAGCAATCCGCAGGAATATATCAAACGGCTGCAACAGATGTTGGAAGGGAAAAAAAGCAGGGCGGTACAAGCGTTGTTGATGACAGAGTTGGGTGCAGGGTATATGGCTTCGGGCGATTATGAAGCGGCAAAAAGAACATTGCTGGCAGTGCCGGAAAAAGGGCTGAATGTGCAGGTAGGACAAATGTACTATACCTATTTAGGGCTGACGCTGTTTCATCTGGATAAGGAGGAAGCGGCGCGGAAACTGATGGTTTTAAAAGCAAAAGAATTCTCTCAGGCGCAGAATAATCCGGAGATAGCGCCATTTTATCATATGCTGCAAATTTTATGCCTGCTTTCAGAAGCGAAGCAGCAAGAAGCCAGAGCATATTTGGCAAGACATCCGGAGTTGGAAGAACGGGAAGATTGTCAAGCAGATATGCGCCTGATTCAACGCAAGCTGTAAGGAAGCGACGTTTGGGGATTATATGGGATATGAATATATGGAAAAGGAACGGCAAACTTTGGTTGCAGCCGTTCCTTTTTTGGTGGATGAAATAGGTTCGATTTGCTAGGTGCTGGTCAGTCCGTTTTGTTAGAGATAGAGGAAAGAAAACAGAATTGGAACAAAAGAAACGGAGAAGTTGTTTGATGGGACCGTCCGGAGCAAGCATGTGGGGGTTACGATGTTGAGAAGGTTAGTTGGGAAGACTGTGTGGCGAGTGATTGCTATTCTATAAGCAATTGGCAAAAAAATAGATGGAAAAGGCGAGGCATACTTTCACAGCAGTATCTTTTTTGTTATAATAAAACGGGTGAGTAATCGGGGAAGAGGCGTCAGTATATGGATATTTGCTGGAATTTGCTCACGGAGGATACAGAGATAACGCTGGAAACGGATGAAAAGAAAAAATAGGGCGGCATAGAAAAAGGAGGAACTGCAATGGCAGTATTGGTATTAGGCGGCGCGGGATATATTGGTTCCCATACGGTATATGCACTGTGTGAAGCAGGCAGAGAAGTTGTGGTTGTAGATAATTTGGAAACGGGACACCAAGAAGCCGTGCATGAAAAGGCGGCATTCTACCAAGGTGATATTAGCGATACTGCCTTTTTGCATCATGTGCTGCGACGGGAATCTATTGATGGGGTTATTCATTTTGCAGCATATTCCATTGTAGCGGAAAGTATGCGGAATCCTCTGAAATACTATGAAAATAATGTATGCAAGACAAAGAAAATGCTGGAAGTTTTATTGGAAAGCGGCGTACAGGATGTGGTGTTTTCCTCTACAGCGGCGGTTTATGGAGAACCAAACCGTGTTCCAATTTCAGAACAGGATCCAACAGAACCGACCAATCCGTATGGAGCAACGAAGTTGGCGATGGAACAGATGTTTCGTTGGGTTGCGAATACCGGAAACCTCCGGTTTGTATCGCTGCGGTATTTTAATGCCTGCGGTGCACATCAAGATGGAAAAATTGGGGAAGCACATCCGACGGAAACTCATTTGATTCCGCTGCTGTTACAGGTGGCGAATGGAAAGCGGGATGCGGTAGCTGTATTTGGCTGCGATTATCCGACTCAGGATGGTACCTGTGTACGAGATTACATTCATGTGGCAGACTTGGCAGATGCGCATATTTTGGCGTTGGATTATCTGAAAGACGGTGGGAAGAGCGACATATTTAATTTGGGAAATGGGGTCGGATTTTCTGTGAAAGAAGTGATCGAAGCGGCAAGACGGGTGACAGGACATGCTATTCCTGTACAAATCAGTGAACGGCGGGAAGGCGATCCTGCCAGACTGGTTGCATCCAGTCAAAAAGCAAAAAACGTCCTTGGATGGAAGCCGCGATATCATCAGCTGGAAGAGATGGTAGAGACGGCATGGCGGTGGCATCGGCGGCATCCAGAGGGATATTGAGAGTTGTTCAGAGTAACCATGGAACCAGTCGGAAAACGGCTCAGGCTTGTACGCATATTGGAATGTTCTATGCATACAATAGCAGAGAGCGGAGGATTCTGCAGGAGGAAAGGCGTCTTGTAAAAAGCTTTTATTTATGAACATTTACGATGTTTGGAGTGGTTGAATGGCATATATCTGAGAAGGATCAGACGGAAAGATGAATGCAGATACAAGCGGGATGGAAAACAGAATTTTAGAAAAATGAAGATACAATCGCATTCAAATTGGATAGAAGAAGAATATGAAAGGCAGCAGCGGAATCAGAAGAGGTGTAAAGCGTGGACTATGTGTTTGGGATTGACGTGGGAGGCACGACGATTAAAATTGGTTTATTTGATACCAGTGGTGTATTGTTGGAAAAATGGGAAATTCCGACTCGAACAGAAAAAAATGGTTGCTGGATTTTACCTGATATTGCCAACAGTCTGCGACAGAAGATGGAGCATCAGGGAATCCAAACATCTATGGTTAAGGGCGCCGGGATTGGAGTGCCAGGACCAGTGACGGCAGATGGTATGGTTAACCACTGTGTTAATTTAGGCTGGGGCAAGAAACAGGTGACAAAAGAATTGGAGGCATTGACGGGATTTGCATCCCGTGCAGGCAATGATGCCAATGTTGCCGCGTTGGGCGAAGTATGGAAAGGCGGCGGTCGGGGTTATCAAGATGTATTGATGGTGACCATTGGTACAGGAATTGGCGGCGGATTGATTGTTCATGGAGAAATGCTGATTGGGGCAACGGGAAGCGCTGCAGAAATTGGACATATGTGTGTGAATCCGGAAGAAACGGAATGCTGCAGTTGTGGAGGACACGGTTGTCTGGAGCAATATGCGTCGGCAACAGGGATTTTGCGTATGGCAAAAAAATATCTGGCGGAACAAAAGATGGACTCGATGCTACGCCAGATGACTGGGCTTACTACAAAAGATGTAATTGACGCAGCAAAACAGGGAGACACACTGGCGCTGCAGGTAGTGGATCAAATGGCAAAAGCAATGGGGATTGCCTTAGCCGGATGCTGTGCAGTGGCAGATGTGGAGTTGTTCCTCATTGGCGGCGGCGTATCTAAGGCGGGAGAGTTTCTGCTGAATCCTATTCGAAAATATTACCGTTTATTTGCGTTTCATACCCAGAAAGAGGCGAAGTTTGAATTGGCAAGGCTGGGAAATGACGCGGGAATCTATGGAGCGGCACGCTTGATGATATAAGGAGAGAAAAGTGGATGGAGATAAAAAAACAGCTTTTTGGACAAACAAAAACAGGAGAGGCGGTGTTTGCTTTTACGTTAAAGAATCAGGCAGGTACCAAAGCGGTGATCCTAACATACGGCGCGGCGGTACAGAGTCTGGAATTTGCCGGTGTGGATGTGATATTAGGCTATGACACGATGCCGGATTATGAGGCGCAGGACAAATATATGGGAGCTGTGGCAGGGCGGTTTGCCAATCGCATTGGCGGCGGGCGTTTCCAACTGAATGGAACGGAATATACCCTATGCTGCAATGACGGTGCAAACCATTTGCATGGTGGAATCTGCGGGTTTGACAAAAAGGTGTGGACAGCGGATGTGGAGGAGGATACGCTGTGCATGCGTTATACCAGTCCCAATGGAGAAGAAGGTTATCCGGGGACACTTTGTACAGAAGTGCGGTATCACTTGGATGAAGAAAATCAATTACAAATCGAGTATCAGGCGATTTGTGATACGGATACGGTTTTGAATCTAACCAATCACAGTTATTTTAATCTGAATGGTCACGGTTCCGGAACGTTACAAGGGCAGGAAATACAAATCTTTGCGGATTTTTACACAGAAAACGATACGGCGTGCTTGCCTACCGGCGTCATTGCTTCGGTAGCCGATACGCCAATGGATTTTCGGCAGCCTCATGAGATATTAGAACGCATTGACACAGATTTTGTGCAGCTGCGTCATGCAGGCGGATATGACCATAACTGGATTCCGAATTGTTTTGTGAAAGAGCAGATGCGCAAGTGTGCCGAAGTTTATGCAAGGAAAAGCGGGATTCGTTTGGCGGTATTTTCTGATCAGCCCGGTATTCAGTTTTATACGGGAAACTTTTTGGATGGGATCGTAAAAGGCAAAAAAGGCGCATCTTATCCACGCCGCAGTGGATTTTGCTTGGAAACACAGGGATTTCCGAATGCACCTAATTATGGACATTTTCCCTCTACGGTGTTGCGTCAAGGGGAATGGTTCCGTAGCCGTACGGTATTTGCTTTTACCAAAGAACATCCAGATACATAATCAAAAAGATGGGTTGATAGATTCAGAAAGCTGAGTCGGCTAGATGGTAAATCCTGATTGCAGCCGTACACAGAGTGGAAATATGCATCCATGATATAGGAAATGCGAATGCATCTGCTTTGGGGAAAAGAAAGCACGCACGGTATTTGAGAGAGAAAAGTGTCTGTAACCGAATAAAAAATTGCCTATGTTGTGCAGAAACGAGATTGCCAAGAGTTGATATGGGAAGTGGGGAAAACGCTGTCCATACAGAGAGCATACATAGAGCGAGGGAAAAGACTGCCAAGGGCAGTCTTTTTTGTATCCTTCGTGAGGAAAAGGAAATCGTTGCAGCGGCATTTCCCTAGAACCTATGGCAGGCGGACGAAAATAGTTTGCGATGAAGGAAAAGGCAGTCGAAAATGGCTGAATATCTGGAATGTGATGCAAATTTGTTTTTTATCCAGATCGTGAACGGGATTTTATCTGTTCCTGTTTGTCGATTTATGTTATACTGCATACAGGAACAGGAAGGAGAACGCAAAATGAAACGCTGGCAGTTGAAACGAACAAAAGTAAATATAAAGGCGATTGCGGCAGATTTGGGGATTCAGCCGGCAACGGCGGCAGTGTTGGCAAATCGAAAATTGCTTTCGCCTAAGCAGACGCGCGATTTTTTGTATCCTACGGCAGCGCAGCTGTACGACGGTTTGCAAATGCAAGATATGGAGCGTGGATTGGCGTTGGTAGAGGCTGCGGTATGTGAAGGGAAGAAAATTGCGGTATATGGGGATTATGATGTGGATGGTGTGATGAGTACAACGATTTTGACCCGCACCATCCAAATATGCGGCGGAGAAGTGATATATTACGTACCGCACCGTCAACAAGAGGGATATGGTTTGAATCCGGCGGCGGTGGAGCAGTTGGCAGTGCAGGGAGTAGGGCTGTTGTTTACCTGTGATAATGGAATTGCGGCCTTGCGTGAGGTGGAGATCGCGAAAGAAAAGGGCATGGATGTAGTGATTTTGGATCATCATGAGCCTCAGTTTACAGAAGGCAGAGAAGGAAAAATGCGTGATATTCTGCCCAAAGGAGACGCAGTCATTGATCCAAAACGCAGGGACTGCCATTATCCGTTTCCACTGCTTTGCGCAGCAGGAATTTCTTATAAATTTGCATTGCTGTTGTTGCGTCGTTTTGGCAAAAAAGAGGAACGGTTGGAAAAGGAACTGCTTTGTTTTGCCGCAGTGGCAACGGTCTGCGACATTGTGGATTTGCTGGAAGAGAACCGTACGTTGGTACAGTTGGGACTGCAGGAAATACAGCATACCACTAATGTTGGGCTGCAAATGCTTCTGGAAGAAACCGGATTAGGGCAGCGCCAGGTGACAGAATATCATTTGGGGTTTGTGATTGGTCCCTGTATTAACGCAACAGGCAGACTGGAAAGCGGTAGAATGGCGGTGGAACTGTTCTGTGAAACGGACGCAGAGCGAGCAAGGCAGATGGCGAGACATCTGATTGCATTAAATGAAGAAAGAAAGACATTGACGGCGAAGGCGGTAGAGCGATTGACGCAGCATATCGAAGTGCAGGAAACGCCGCTGGATCCGGTGCTGGTGCTTTATGATGAAAGTATTCATGAAAGCATCGCCGGTATTGTGGCAGGGCGGATTAAAGATCGATATTATCATCCTACCATATTGATTACAGATGCAGAGGATGGAGCAAAAGGATCCGCGCGCAGCATTGAGGGATATCATATTTTTGAGGAATTGTTTGCTTGTCGAGATTTATTTACCCGATTCGGCGGGCATGCGATGGCAGCAGGGTTATCTTTGCCGAAAGAAAACATTCCGTTACTGAGGCAGCGCCTGAATACAGCGTGTCAGCTAACAGAGGCGGAAATGACGCCGGTATTGCGGATCGAAAAAATATTGCATTTTTTTGAAATACATATGACATTGGCGGAAGAATTGAAGACATTGGCACCCTTTGGAAAGGAAAATCCAGCGCCGTTGTTTGCAACGCGAAATGTTTGGGTAGAGCAGCTGCGGCTCATTGGGAAGCAAAAAGATATGTTGCAAATGACACTGAGGGAAGAAGGAAGCCCATTGCGCTTGGCGGCAGTTTCGTTTGATGGATTGACACATCTGCGGGACATTGTGAAAGAATTGTATCCGCAGGAAGATTGTGATACAATAGTACAATCAGGTAGACTGCCGATGCAATTGGATTTTGTATACAGTATTGCAATTAATGCCTATAACGGCAGAACGACGGTGCAGCTTATGATTCGGGATTTTCGAGTGGCGAGATAGGAGGAAGCATATGGATTTGAAAGAAAAAATCAGGGCAATTCCGGATTTTCCGCAAAAAGGAGTCATATTCCGCGATATTACCACGTTATTGAAAGACGCAGACAGTTTGCGGGAAGCGGTAGACCGTTTGCAGCAGGAATTGGAGGGATTGGAGTTTGATCTGATATTGGGGCCAGAATCCCGCGGATTCATTTTTGGGATGCCTCTGGCGTATCATTTGAAAAAAGGTTTTGTCCCGGTGCGAAAAAAAGGAAAGCTGCCTGCGGAGGTCATTCGTCAGGAATATGCATTGGAATACGGAACAGCCACGATTGAAATGCATCGGGATGCGGTACAGGCTGGACAGAAAGTCGTTATTGTAGACGATTTGTTGGCAACCGGCGGCACTGCGAAGGCGCTGGTGGAAATGGTGGAACGCGCTGGCGGGACAGTCGTGGCGCTGGACTTCTTGATTGAATTAGACGGGCTGAAAGGCAGGCAGGTACTGGCGGGATATGATGTACATTCCGTACTGCATTATTGAAATGAATATCCCGGCAGAAACAAATGGACAGGCAGACCTTGTGTGAGAATTTCGGAAGCCTGCGGTATGTCAGCAAGCGGAGAAAATCACGTATAGAATACTGGATAAACGGATAGGATGGGATTGGAAGGGGGTGGCATATGTACAGCCAATTTTTTATATTGTTTGCTATGATCCTCATTGGATATTACTGCTACCGAAAGGGTTGGATGACTTTAGAGGTGAACAAGGGCGTAGGAAGCCTAGTGATGCAGGTAACCATACCCGCGATGTTGGTTTCTACCATTGCGGATATTACCATTACAAAAGATGTATTGATCGGATTCTTTCTGATGATGGCAGCACAGGCAGCGGCAATGATGCTGTTTGGTTATTTGATGCGATGGTATGGAAAGTGGAGAAAACTGGACAATCGTTTGTTGGATATGCTGGATATTACGACAGGATCTTTGAATAGTGGATTTATCGGGTTGCCCATTGCAACGATCTTTTTTGGAGATTTGGGCGTGATGTATATGTCTGCCGGGGTGTTGGGACTGAATTTATACCTTTGGAGTTATGGTGTATATGTTCTGAGCGGAAAGGCGGGCAATACCCGCGGACAAATGGGCAGAACGTTTTTGAAAGGTGCAGTTAATCCCAACTGTATTGCAATATTTGTCGGATTGATATTGACGCTGACCCAAACGGTGCAGTGGGTGCCGGATATGCTGCTGCGCTTTTTTGATGAGCTGGGCGGACTGTCTACGCCTTTGTCGTTGATTTATATTGGAGCGTTGGCGGGTAACAGCGGGATCGTGCAGCTGTTCCGAGAGAAAATGGCACTGGAAATCAGTTTAATCAAAATGATTTTGATGCCTTTTCTGGCATGGGCGGTGATGTTAGTCGTACCGGCTGGAGATATGGCGAAAAAGATTTTTCTCATTGCGACAGCATTGCCGGCAGCGGTGGTAGTACCGATGATGGTGGAACGGTTCGGTTATGGTGAAAAACTGTCTTCAGATATTGTATTATTGACTACATTGATTTCTGTAGTGGAATTACCAGCCTGTGTTTGGCTGGCGAATTGGCTGTATTGAGAAAGAAGCGGAAAAATCATAAAAAATGCTTGCAAAACACACGGCGGCGTGGTATAATTGCTCATGTTGATTACGGACGGTCCAATGGCGCATGAAGAAGATGGCGGTAAGAACGTCTTTGGGGAAAGGAGGAAACACAATGGATATCATTAGAGAACTGGAAAAAGAACAGCTGAAAAGCGACATAACTCCTTTTAACGTGGGTGATACCATTCGCGTATATGCGAAAGTAGTGGAAGGTTCCAGAGAAAGACTTCAGATGTTTGAAGGCGTTGTCATTAAGAGACAGGGCGGCGGCATCAGAGAAACCTTCACAGTAAGACGTATTGCATCCGGCGTTGGTGTGGAAAGAACATGGCCTTTGCATTCTCCCAGAATCGATCGTATCGAAGTAGTAAGACGCGGTGTAGTAAGACGCGCGAAACTCTTCTACCTGAGAGATAAGGTTGGTAAGGCAGCAAAGGTAAAAGAAGTATTGAGATAAGAAAAATCAGCCTTGGTGAGTGATTCATCAAGGCTTTTTTCGTGAAAGGCAAGTGCTGCGGCAGGTGCATTTGACGAAAAAAGGCAAACAATGGTATAGTAGTATGATAGAGAAAGGAAGGAGGCGGGATTCGTGGCAAAAAGAGAACAGACAAAGCGTGGTGCGAGGCATTGGATATCTACCGCGCTGCAGCTTGTGGCAATTTTACTGATTGTATTGTTGCTTCGTACATTTGTTATTGGTACGATTTATGTCAAAGGGTCATCGATGGAGCCGAATTTCCATCATGGGGATTTTTTGATTGTCAATAAACTGGAAACGCTGGTGTCAGCACCGGAAAGAGGAGACGTTGTAATTTGTGCATTGGAAGAAGGTGCGTACGGTGGAGAAAATATCATCAAACGGGTGATTGGGCTGCCGGGAGACGAAATCGATCTGCGACTGCAGGAAGATGGTACGTATCGCACATATATCAATGCAGAAGCACAAACGGAACCATATATTGCGGAAGAGATGATGGATGGTGGAGATATTTCTTATCCATTTGTGGTACCAGAAGGCTGTTATTTTGTCATGGGGGATAACCGTAATGCCAGTACGGATAGTCGCAGACTGTCTATTGGTTCAATCGCAAAAGAAGATATTATGGGAAAAGTCGTGCTGCGCGTATTTCCGTTCCGTAGTTTTGGCTTGATTGAATGAGGAGGAAAAGAACATGCAGATACAATGGTATCCGGGACATATGACCAAAACGCGCCGGATGATGGAAGAAACCATATCACTGGTGGATATTGTCATAGAACTGGTAGATGCTCGTATTCCATACAGCAGTAAAAATCCGGATTTGGATGAATTGGCAAAAAACAAACATCGGATTCTGCTGTTGAATAAAAGCGATTTGGCGGATCCGATAGCAACGGAAGTATGGAAACAGTATTTTCAGGAAAAAGGATTTGCTGTCATTGAGATGAATGCCGTCAAAGGCACGGCAATGGCAGAAGTGACCAACACGGCACGGGCGTTGATGCAGGAAAAGATCGAGAAGCTGCGGGCAAGAGGCAGGCTCAATGTGCCGATCCGCGCGATGATTGTGGGTATTCCAAATGTAGGAAAGTCTACGTTTATCAATCAATATGTGGGAAAAACCACGGCAAAAACTGGTGATAAACCGGGTGTTACCAGAGGAAAGCAGTGGATCAAATTGAAAAAGGACTTTGAACTTCTGGATACACCAGGAATCTTATGGCCAAAATTTGAGGACCAGAAAGTAGGATTGAAGTTGGCATTTACCGGTGCGATCAATGATGATATTCTGGATGCACAGACATTGGCGACTGCTTTTATCAATCATATGATGGTGGTACAGCCGGATTGTATTCGAAATCGGTATCATATTGCGTTTGATACCATTGCGGAACCGCATGACGTGCTCTGTCAGATTGCGCAAGCCAGAGGATTTAAGCTCAAAGGCAATGAATTGGATTTGGAGCGTGCGGCAAATGTTTTGTTGGATGAATTCCGTGGCGGAAAACTGGGGCGGCTGACACTGGAACTGCCAGAAGATATTATGGAAATGCTGGCGGAGAAAGAAATCAGAGAGCGAGAAAAAAATCAGGCAGATCAAGCCAGAAGGGCGGCATTTCAAAAAAGAAACAGAGGATAACAAAAATTTCGGTTACGATCTGTGCATAGAAGCAGAATGGTTTGAGTTCAGAAGCAGTTAGAATATTCTGAAATAGATTTACAGAATGTTCTCGCTGCTTTTTTCGTACGAGTGAAGATGCGTTTATAAGACAGGAAATTGCTTTGCAGAAAAATAAACGACGGCAGGATGTTTGTTGCGCTACTGTAAAAAAACAGCTTTGAGCGGTTTTTACCGTCACAAAACTGTTTGGTCTTCTGTAGGATATCTATTTTTGGGAAGACAAAGAGGCTTTATAAGTTTTCCATTCGGAGATGATGTTTTCAATGATTTGTGCTGTCAACCCCCAAATAGTCTTTCCTTCATAAAAATAAAACAATTCTGGTACTTTGCATTCTCGAAATCCATAAGATTTTCCGTTTTCAATCCGATCATAAGGAAAAGGAACACTCATATCCGCTTTCCAATACATATAATGTATTTCTGGTGGATGTTCCAAAAAGAAGGCAAGGGGGATTGTAAATACTTCTGCGACTTCTTCCAACTGACAGGAAATGGAGTGGTAATCCTGCGCGGAAACGATACCAATATATGGCTGAATCAATCCGCCGTAGACAGTCAGCATGTAATTGCTTTTACCCAATATGCGGATCTGTTCTATAGGAATACCAAGTTCTTCTTCTGTTTCCCGCAAAGCAGTCTGTTTTAGATCTTCGCCTTTTTCCTGGTGTCCGCCGGGGAAACAGATATCGCCGGGCTGCCGTACATGAGCGGCGCGCTTAGTCAATATGAAATGGAGCTCGCCGTCAAGTTCGGTTAATAATGCTAAAATACCATATTTTTTCAGCTGCAAAATAGGCTGCGGTTTTTTTTGAGAAAAAATATTTGTGAAATCCGGTATGGTAGGTTTTTGTTGCAATCGAATCAGTCCTTTCTCAATTTGATAAAGGAAGCGGCACGTCTCCTCCGATTTTCTTCGATTTCCGCATAATGTTTGCGTGTAGTGTTGACATCTGCGTGCCCAAGAGTATCCGCCACCAGATAGATGTCGCCGGTTTCCTGATACAAATTGGTGCCGTAAGTGCTGCGCAGTTTATGAGGGGAAATGTTTTTGGCTGTGACGCCATGCGCATATTTTTTTACAAGATTTTGCACGGCGCGTACGCTGATCCGTTTTCCTTGGGAAGAAAGAAATAAAGCATCCTCACCGTCTTCTTTGGTGATTGTTTGATTGCGTTCTTCCAGATAATCCGACAATGCTTCGGCGACCTCTTCCCCAAAATAGAGCATCACTTCGTTTCCGCCTTTGCGCAGCACTTTGACCGCGTGGTTTTGAAAATCTAAATCTTTACGGTTAATGCCGACACATTCGGATACCCGCATACCGGTGCCAAGCAATAAGGTTATCAATGCCAAATCTCGTTTTTTTGTCTTTTCATGTCGAGCTTTCTGACGATCGGTCAGATATTCTCCGCTTTCCACGGCATCCAGAAAATTTGCCATTTCATTTACATCCAGGCGGGTGATTTTTTTTTCGTGGATTTTTGGTGTATCTACAAGGGTCGCCGGATTTCCCGATAGTTTTCCCTTTTTGTAGAAATATTTGAACATGGAACGTATGGAAGCGAGCTTGCGAGATTTCCCTTTTTCCTCATTGTGGTGTTGTGTTTGCTGTGCCGGATTCTCGGAATTCGAATGGACATAATAAGAAAGATATTCTAAAAAACAGTCTATGTCTTCAGATGTAATTTGATTCAAATCCGTTACTTGCAAATTTTGTGCTGCGATACCGCCCAGTTTGTCATGCTCTTCATATAAATAACGGAAAAATACACGTAGGTCATAAGCATAGGCAAGGCGGGTTTTGGTAGAGGTCGTCTGGGAAATACCGCGGAAAAACTCCTGCAAAAAGGGCGGCAAATCCTGTTGGACTTCCCGTAAAAGCTGAGTTTCTTTGATTTTCAGCTCTTCGTGGTATACAGACATGCTTATATCTCTCCATTCCAGCCTTTGATGCCAGAACGTTTGATGGCGCCAAAGACTTTTTCTTGTAAATTGTCGTACTGTTTGGATAGCTCTGCCAGCATCTCTTTGGTTTCCTGCCGTTTGGTATTGCCGTCTGCTAAGCAGGGATTTTTGACAATCCGAATCCCGCTATGTGCAATGAACGAACGGCACTCCCACTCCGGCACATACATCAGCGGGCGGATAGAATACAGCCTGCTGCGATCCAGATAACTGACGGGGGCGAAGCAGTGGATCCGTCCCTCATAAAACAAAGACATAAAGAACGTTTCTACCACATCATCTTTGTTATGCCCAAGCGCGACTTTGTTACAGCCCAATTCTTCTGCTTTGGTATGCAACGCACCTTTGCGCATTTTTGCGCAGAGGGAACAAGGATTTTTTTCCTGGCGCTCTTCAAATATAATTTGACCAATGTCAGTATGAACGACGGTATAGGGGACGCCGATAGAATCGCATAGCGATTGTATATCGTCATATACGGCGCCGGGCAGACCAAGCGAGACGGTAATGGCTTCCAAAGCAAAGTGTTTGGGATAAAACCGTTGCAAATGCTTCAGTGCAAGCAGCAGACAAAGGCTGTCCTTCCCGCCGGAAACGCCGACAGCGATTTTATCTCCTTCTGCAATCATTTGATAGTCATCCACCGCACGGCGGACATAGCTGAGTAATTTTTGTAATTTCATAAAACGAAAATCCTCCTTACGCAGTATTCATTATAGCGAATTTTTGGGAAAAATAAAAGGAATACTGTTCAATTTTCTGGAAAAGGGATATAATGAAAGCAACCATTGAAAAGAATACGGGAATACGGGGAGGTCTGTATGAGGAAAAAATGGATTTGGGTTTTCACGATGGTATGGTTATGTTGCAGTGGCTGCGGGCAGGAAAACGCAGCAGAAGGAGAAAATATACCCATTGCACAGACGGCAGAGGAGCAGAAGGCAGAATGCATCCAAGCATGGATGTCGCAAATGGACACGGAAGAGAAAATCGGTCAAATGCTGATGATAGATTTCCGCCAAAATACGGACGGAAGCGATATGACGGTTTTGTCTGAAGCGGCGGCAGAGACCATTCGGACAAATCATTTGGGTGGAGTGATCTTATTTGCGGAGAATCTGGATACCACAGAACAAACGCAGCAACTGATTTTGGATATGCAGGCGGCTGCAGAGCTTCCCTTGGCGATTGGGATGGATGAGGAAGGCGGAATGGTTTCCCGGCTGGACAAAAGCCGGATTCCTCATATGTCCATCCCCAATGCGGCAGAGCTTGCGGGTGACCCGGCACGAGCGAAGGTCGCTGGGGCGGAAATCGGCGCGGTACTGGCAGAGCTGGGAATCAATGTGGATTTTGCGCCGGTGGCGGATATCAACACGAACCAGGAGAACCCTGTGATTGGCGAGCGGGCATACGGAACGGATGCGCAGACCGTTGCAGTGATGGCGGAAGCGTTCCGAACGGGTTTGGAAGAAAACGGTGTCAGTGCAGTGGCAAAGCATTTTCCAGGACATGGAGATACGGCAACGGATTCTCATGATGGCATGGTAGTTTTGGATCATGATTTGCAGCGATTGCGGGAAGTGGAATTTGTACCATTTCAAACACTGATTGATGCGGGAATTGACTGGGTGATGGTCGGACATATTACCATGCCAAAGGTGACAGGGGATAATCTGCCAGCCAGCCTTTCCAAAGAAGCCATTGATTTGCTTCGACAGGAATTGGGATTTTCTGGAATTATTGTGACAGACGCCATGAACATGGGGGCGATTACACAATATGATACCGATGGAATGGCGGCGGTTATGGCAATACAGGCAGGTGCGGATGTGGTGTTGATGCCGTCAGATCTGCAGCAAACGATGTCGGCGTTGCAGCAGGCGGTAATGGAAGGAGAAATTACCCAACAGCGATTGGAGGAAAGTGTTTACCGAATTTTGTCTTGGAAATACGATTGTGGAATGTTGGAGGAACCCGCGGCAGAGTATTGAAAAAACAACAAAAAAATGGTATAATTTTTTTTAAGACTTTTTTATAAATCCAAGGAAAATGGGGAGTTAAATCAATATGAGAGAAGAAGAGAAAGGGGTGACGCATATGGCTGTGGAAGATCAACTGTATCAGGAATTGGTGGAAAAGATCAAGACATATCATCCCGCAAAGGACTTTGATATGCTGGAGAGGGCATATCTGTTGGCAAAAGAAGCTCATAAAGAGCAAAAGCGCAAGTCTGGGGAGCCATATATTATTCATCCTTTGAAAGTGGGGTACATTTTAGCGGAGCTGGAGTTGGATATGGAGTCCATTGTGGCTGGGATTCTACACGACACCATAGAGGATACGCCTTATACGTATGAGGATATTTCCAATATTTTCAGTGAAGAAATTGCCGTATTGGTAGACGGTGTGACAAAATTGGGGAAACTGTCGTATTCCACGAAAGAAGAAATTCAGGCAGAAAACTATCGGAAAATGTTCCTTGCTATGGCAAAAGATATCCGTGTGATTTTGATTAAGCTGGCTGACCGTCTGCATAATATGCGTACATTGAATTATATGACGCCGGAAAAACAGCGAGAAAAGGCACAAGAGACGCTGGATATTTATGCTCCGCTTGCTCATCGTCTAGGGATTTCCAAGATTCGTACGGAAATGGAAGATCTGTGCTTCAAATATTTGAATCCAGAAGCATATTTTGATCTGGCTGCAAAAATCGAGAAAAAACGGATTGAGCGGGAAACATTTGTTTCAAATATTGTCAAAGAAGTCCGTGAAAAAATGGAAGAAGCTGGAATCAAAGGAAAAATTGAGGGACGCAGCAAGCATTTTTTCAGTATTTATAAAAAAATGGTCAATCAAAATAAGACCTTGGATCAGATATATGATTTGTTTGCGGTACGTGCCATTGTGGATACGGTGAAGGACTGCTATGCGGTTCTGGGTATTGTGCATACCATGTATAAACCGATGCCGGGGCGGTTCAAAGATTATATTGCCATGCCAAAGCCCAATATGTATCAATCGCTGCACAATACATTGATTGGACCGTCTGGTGAGCCGTTTGAAATACAGATACGTACATGGGAAATGCATCGTACCAGTGAATACGGGATTGCTGCCCATTGGAAGTATAAAGAAGGAAAATCGGGAGAAAAATCCAACAATAAAGAAGAAGCAAAACTGGCGTGGCTGCGTCAGATTTTGGAATGGCAAAAGGATATGTCCGATAATAAGGAATATCTGGATACGATCAAGCTGGATTTGAATATTTTTACGGACCAGGTATATGCTTTTACACCACAGGGCGAAGTGATTCAGCTGCCCAAAGGCTCCACCCCAATTGACTTTGCTTATATGATTCATTCAGCGGTAGGAAATAAAATGGTTGGTGCCCGGGTCAATAACCGTATGGTGACTATTGATTATAAGATACAGAATGGCGATATTGTGGAAATTATGACTTCGCAGAATTCCAAAGGTCCAAGTCGGGATTGGTTGACACTGGTGAAAAGTTCCCAGGCTCGCACGAAAATCAAGCAGTGGTTCAAAAAAGAAGAAAAAGAAGAAAATATTATTCGCGGCAAAGAGCTGGTCATCAGCGATATGAAAAAGAAAGGGTTACAGCCCTCGGAGCTGCTGCGTCCAGAATGGCAGGAACTGGTGATTAACAAGTATGATTTCAAGGATTGGAATGCGGTTATGGCTGCGGTTGGCTATGGCGGAATCAAAGAAGGTCAGGTTGTAAACCGTCTGAAAGAAGAATACTTGAAGGAAAAGCGCAAACAACAGACAGCGGAAGATATTTTGCATGACTTTGAGAAAAATATCAGCCAGAAACCGATGAAGCGCAAGAGCAAAAGCGGTATTGTAGTGGAAGGCATTGGTGATGTGGCGGTACGGTTTTCTAAGTGCTGTAATCCGGTTCCAGGAGATGAAATTGTTGGATTTGTGACCCGCGGCAGAGGGGTAACGATTCATCGTACAGACTGTATCAATATTCTGAATCTCAATAATGATGAGCGCGGCAGACTGATCGATGCGGAATGGGATACACAGTATACTCATGGAGAAGTAGAAGCTTCTTATTTAGCAGAAATTCGGATCATTGCCAATGACAGAACCGGCTTGCTGCTGGAAATCAGTCGGCATTTGGCAGATGAGGATATTTCTGTGAAAGGATTTAATATTCGTACGACAAAAGATATGACAGCAATTTTTAACATTACCATGGAGATTCGCACCAAGGATCAGTTGGAACGGGTTGGAAAACGGCTCAAGAGCATCAAGGGAATTATTGAGATTGAACGTGTCAGCGGATAAACGATTGGGGAGGAACGATATGAGAGCAGTATTGCAGCGCGTAACGCAGGCCAGCGTTACGGTCAATGGAGAAGTGATTGGCGAGATTGGAAAAGGCGTCATGGTGCTGTTTGGCATGCTGGGCACAGACGATGACAAAACGATTGCGTATATGTTGGATAAAGTCGTCAATCTGCGGATATTTGAAGATGAAAATGGAAAAATGAATTTGTCTTTGTTGGACATAGACGGAGAGTTGCTCATTGTTCCGAACTTTACCCTTTATGGTGACGCAAGAAAGGGCAGGCGTCCCGGTTATTCCAGCGGTGCGGCTCCAGAAGTGGCGGCGGAGCTGTTTGAGCGTCTGTGCGCGACAGCAAAAACAATGCCGATTCGAAAAGTGGCTACGGGTCAATTTCAGGCGGATATGAAAGTGGCGCTGGTCAATGACGGTCCAGTGACGCTGCTGTTAGACAGTGAAAAAATATTCTAAAAAGGATTTATATTATGATGTATTATATCTTGCGGGGGCATGCACTGCAAAACGATGTGCAGACCATGATACAGGTGTTTTACCCCAATTTGCATTATTATCAAACGGAAGAGATTTCCGCTGAAGAAACAACGATAGAGAGTTCCGTGGAAAAAGGCATTGCTTCGGCAATGCTTTATCGGCGTGGGAAAAAAGCAGCCGCATGGGCGATTCCCTATCACCAGCCGTTGACGGAGAAGGAATGCAAGCGATTGGTGAAGCTGACGATTTTTGCGTTATTGTCTGCACAAACAGGCAAGCGTCCGCAATGGGGGCTGCTGACAGGAGTACGACCGGCGAAAATCGTCAATGCGCTTTTGGAAGAAGGAAAAAGCAATACGGAGTGTTTGCAATATTTGACGGATTTGTACTTGGTGGCGCCAAAGAAAGCGGCATTGACGCTGCGGATCGCAATGGCAGAAAGGCGATTGCTGGCTGAGAATCGGTGTACTGACATCAGTCTGTATATTGGGATTCCCTTCTGTCCAACCAGATGTTTGTACTGCTCCTTTACGGCGTATCCACTAGCACAGTATCAAACACGGGTAGATGCATATTTGGATGCATTGTGCTTGGAATTGGAGTATTTGTCAGAATATGTCAAGGCATTTCGTCTGCGTAATATTTATATCGGTGGCGGAACACCTACATCTTTGACCGAAGTGCAGCTGGAACGGTTGCTGCAAACGGTGCACGCATTGTTTGCGCCGACGGCAGAGATGGAATATACCGTGGAGGCGGGCAGACCCGATACCATTACCAAAGAAAAACTGCGCTTGATGAAGAGATACGGTGTCAATCGCATTTCCATCAATCCTCAAACGATGAATGAAAAAACACTGCAGCGAATTGGCAGACAGCATACGGTGGAGGATATCCGGCGGGTTTTTTGGCAAGCCAGAGAAGCAGGGCATGAAAATATCAATATGGACTTAATTTTGGGGCTGCCAGAGGAAACGGCAGAGGATGTACGCCATACCATGGAGGAAGTGGCGGCACTGGCGCCGGATAATGTGACCGTGCATACCCTTGCGGTCAAACGAGCATCCCGCTTGAAAGAACAATTTGATCAGTATACGATGACAACGGCGCAGACTTTGGAGCAGATGCTGGAAATCGCGGCGGAATATGCAGAAAAAATGGGCTTGGAGCCGTATTATATGTATCGGCAAAAAAATATGGTTGGTAATTTTGAAAATGTGGGATATTGTAAGCCCGGCAAGGAAGGTGTTTATAATATTCAGATCATGGAAGAAAAACAAACGATATTGGCAGCGGGTGCAGGCGCTAGCACCAAGACGGTAGATCCAAAGACCGACCGGATTGAACGGATTTTTAATGTCAAAAGTGTTGAGGACTATATCGGCAGAATAGAAGAAATGATAGAGAGAAAACGGCAGGGACTGCCGCAGGGAGGTATAATATGATTCAGTTGGTGAAAGGAACAAAAGATATTTATGGCGCAGAAGTGAAATTATGGCAGGAAGTAGAAGGAAAAATGCGCCGCATTTGTGAAACATTTGGGATTGGCGAGATTCGTACACCTGCATTTGAATTTACAGAACTGTTTGTCAGAGGCGTAGGAGAAACCACGGATATTGTACAGAAAGAGATGTATACCTTCACCGATGACGGAGACAGAAGTCTGACACTCCGTCCAGAAGGGACGGCAGGTGCAGTGCGCGCCTATATAGAGCATGGTATGCACAATCAGCCGCAGCCGACTAAGCTGTATTACATCTCTCCTACCTTCCGCTGTGAAAATACACAGGCAGGGCGGCAAAGACAGTTCCATCAATTTGGTGTGGAGATGCTTGGATCTTATAGTGCGGCACAGGACGCGGAAGCCATTTCCGTTGCGGCGGCATTATTAAAAGAAATGGGAATTCAAGGTGTGCAGCTGCGGTTGAATAGCCTGGGTTGTCCAGAATGTCGCAGCAGATACAACAAACAACTGCGGGAATTCATTGGCAGTCATTTGGAGCGGCTGTGTCCGACCTGTCAGGAAAGATATGAAAAGAATCCTCTGCGTGTATTGGATTGTAAGGAAGAAGCATGCCAGGCAGTGATTGCAGACGCACCTTCTGTATTAGATTGTCTGGATGAAGAATGTACCAAGCATTTTCAAACCGTGCAGGATATTCTGACGGAAATGGGGATTGCTTTTGTGGTAGACCCCAAAATCGTTCGTGGACTGGACTATTATACCAGAACCGTATTCGAGTTTGTTTCAGGCGGGTTAACCGTCTGCGGCGGGGGCAGATATGATAATCTGGTAGAAGAATGCGGCGGGAAGCCCACAGGTGCGGTTGGCTTCGGGCTTGGCATTGAGCGCTTGATTATGATGCTGGAAAAACAAAACGGCGCAATAGAACAACAACCGGAACGAGATGTTTATATTGGCTCTATGGGAGAAGCTGGTTGGAAGAAAGCGCAGGGGATGGTTTTTGCACTGCGCCAGGCAGGTGTGCGTGCAGAGTGCGATACGGTAGAACGCAGCGTAAAAGCCCAAATGAAATATGCCAATAAAATTGGTGCGAAATATTCTGTAATTTTGGGCGATGCCGAACTGGAGCAGGGAAGTGTGGAACTGAAAGAAATGGCAACCGGAGAGCAGGAAAGCGTGGCGCTTGCGGATTTGGAAGCAGTATTAAAAGAAAAAATTTGTAGATAATCAACAGATGACGGCGGCGGGATACGACCGCCGTTTTGGTTTGCCGGGAACAGAAAACGAAACGGCTGTGTGGAAAGATACCAATAGAAGCTGTCAAAAGCAAGGAATTTCGTCGGCAACAGGATTCGACAAAAGAAGTTTGGCTTTGCGGGAATTTTACTTGCCACAACCGCAGCGTACGTATTATAATTTTAAGTAGGGGTCGTTGGAGTGATTCAAAAACAGAGAAAGAGGTGTTTGAAAATGGCATTGGTAACAACAAAGGATATGTTTGAAAAGGCTTATCAAGGTGGTTATGCCATTGGTGCATTTAATATCAACAATATGGAAATCGTACAGGGAGTCGTAGCGGCTGCCAAAGCGCAGAGATCTGCTGTGATTTTACAAGTTTCTAAAAGTGCGCTGAAATATGCGCATCCGAAGTACCTGAAAGCGATGGTGGATGCTGCAGTAGAAGAAACCGGACTGGATATTGCATTGCATTTGGATCATGGTCCGGACTTTGAAACCTGCCGGGACTGCATTGGGTATGGATTTACCTCTGTCATGTTCGACGGCTCTCATTACGACTATGAGGAAAATGTAGCAAAGACCAAAGAAGTGGTAGAATATGCCCATGCCCATGGGGTTGTGGTAGAAGCGGAGCTCGGAAAACTGGCTGGCGTGGAAGATGATGTGAATGTAGATGCAGCAAATGCCACGTATACAGACCCCGATCAGGCGGTAGATTTTGTGAAACGGACAGGCGTGGATTCTCTGGCAATTGCCATTGGAACCAGTCATGGTGCATATAAATTCAAAGGAGAGGCGAAATTGGACTTTGCACGGCTGGAAACGATTACAAAAAAATTGGAAGATGCCGGATTCCATCATTTTCCGATTGTGCTGCACGGCGCTTCTTCCGTAGACCAGAGATGTGTAGAGATGTGCAATGCCTATGGCGGAAAGATTGACGGTGCGAAAGGAATTCCAGCAGAAATGCTGCGCAAAGCTTCCGCAATGGCAGTATGTAAAATCAATATGGACACAGATCTGCGTCTGGCGATGACAGCAGCGATCCGGAAATCTTTCGGAGAAAATCCAGCTGCCTTTGATCCTCGTGGATATCTGGGTGATGCGAGAACATTGATTCAGGAATTGGTAGAAGACAAGATCAAAAATGTAATTGGTTCCACGGATTCGATGAAATAAGCAGAACGCTTGGAATGGGTGTCAGAAAGAAAAAGAAATAATTTTAGCAGCGGAAACGTTTGCAGCAGAAGAAACGAAAGGAAAACAGGGAGGAATTTTCGATGTTGTTGAGGGATTCTCCCTGTTTTTTGATTGGATGGTCAGGCGGACGGTTTGGAACTGGTTCAATACAATTTGAAATGGAACAGAATATGGGGAGTAGTTTGTTTCAGTATGAGGATTTAGAAGGGAATATCTCATACGGAGCAATGGAGCAGTCGGATGGAATTCAAAGAGAGCAGACGCAGTACAAAAAAATGAATTCTGCGATAGAAGATATTTTTGGTGTATAAAAAATAGTACAATTTGCTTGCCAGAGAAGTAAGGATGGGATACAATAAAGATATATTTGACGGAAATCAGGAGGAATGCGTTATGTATGAATTGATACAGGTTGCGGATAATACATATTATATCAATAGCCCATCCAAAATAGGTGTTTATCGAGTCAGCGACGAGGAAGTATGGTTGATTGACAGCGGAAACGACAAAGATGCAGGCAGAAAAGTACAGAAAATACTGGAGGCGCAGGGATGGAAGCTGAAAGGTATTTTGAATACCCATTCCAACGCAGACCATATTGGCGGCAACACCTTACTGCAAAATCGGTTGGGATGTGCGGTATATGCGGCACCGATGGAACGGGTCGTTGTGGAGGCGCCGATTTTGGAGCCGTCTTTTTTGTACGGGGGATATCCATTTAAGAAATTGCGGAATAAATTTTTGATGGCAACGCCTTCCGTATGTCAGGATATTGCGGAAGCACCTCTGCCGGAAGGGATGGAGATCCTTTCGTTGCCAGGGCATTTTTGGCAAATGATTGGAATAAAGACGCCGGATGATGTCTATTTTTTGGCGGATTGTGTGTTTAGTGCGCAGGTGGTGGAAAAGTATCACATTTCGTTTGTCTATGACTTGCGTGCATTTTTGGAAACACTGGATATGGTGGAGCAGTTTCAAGGGAAACTGTGCATCCCAGCACATGCAGAGCCAACAGAGGATATTATGTCGTTGGTGAAAGTCAATCGGGATAAATCTATGGAAATATTAGAAAAGCTGAAAGAGATCTGCCGGACGCCGAAGTACTTCGAGAAGATTTTGCAGGAGATTTTTACAGTATTTCATTTAACGATGAATTATGATCAATATATACTGGTGGGAAGCACCATTCGCTCGTATCTGTCTTATCTGTTTGACGAAAATCAAATGACTGCGTTTGTAGAAGAAAATATGTTGCTGTGGCAGACGGTGGAAACTGTATAATATGACAAAAATACAGAGAAAAAAAGTGGAATATTCTGTATACAGATTTGTCGGTTTCTGTTGACAAAGCCATCGAAAACGTTTTATCATATTCAAGGATTCAGAACAGCACTGCTTCGGCAGTGCTTCGTTTCTCTTAGGAAAATAATGAAAAAAACGGGAAGGGTGGAGACTTTGTTATGAGCACGGCTGCAGCAAAGGCAAGTGAGAACAAGATGGGCGTTATGCCTGAAAATAAGCTGTTGTTGACGATGTCGCTGCCAATGATGGCGGCGATGCTGATTCAAGCGCTGTATAATATTGTAGATAGTATCTTCGTTGCACAGATCAGTGAAAATGCGCTTTCGGCGGTATCATTGGCGTTTCCGATGCAGAATTTTATGATTGCAGTAGGAACGGGAACTGGTGTCGGCGTGAATGCGTTGTTGTCTAAGAATCTGGGAGCCAAGCGATTCAAACTTGCCAATAAAACGGCGAATGTCAGTATGTTTCTGGTATTGATGAACTGGATCTTATTTATCTTTGTTGGATTGTTCTTGGCAGAGCCGTTTCTGCGTGGGCAAACAGATGTAGCGGAAATTGTGGATTATGGGAACACTTATCTGCGAATCTGTTGCGTGGCTTCTCTGGGAGTTTATGCAGAGATTGCACTGGAGAGATTACTGCAGGCGACTGGTCGAACCATGTATACCATGATTACACAGGCAACCGGTGCGATCGTTAACATTGTGTTAGACCCGATTTTGATTTTTGGTATGTTTGGCATGCCAAAGATGGGAATTGCCGGTGCAGCTTTGGCAACGGTCATTGGACAGTTTATTGCTGCGGGGTTGGCTTTGTATTTCAATCTAAGAAAGAATCTTGAGATTCAATTTCAATTCAGTAATATATTGCCTACGAAATTTATCTTATATAACATTTATAAGGTAGCGGTACCATCGATTTTGATGGTTTCTATTGGTTCTGTGATGATGTTCTTTATGAACCGAATTTTGGCAGTATTTACGACAACTGCAATCGCGGTATTTGGGGTATATTTCAAATTGCAAAGTTTTATCTTTATGCCGATTTTTGGTATGAATAACGGTATGGTGCCTATTGTAGCATATAATTATGGTGCAAGAAAGCGGGAACGAATTGTAAAGACGGTTCGTTTGGCGGTGATGTATGCGGTATTGCTGATGTTGATCGGTTTTGCAATCTTCCAGTCGATACCGGATAAGCTGCTGTTGATGTTTAATGCCTCAGCGGAGATACTGCAGATTGGAGAACCTGCACTGCGTTTGATTTCGTTTAGCTTCCTGCTGGCAGGATTCAATATTATTTGCTCTTCGGTATTCCAGGCCTTAGGGAATGGGGTATATAGTTTGATTATTTCGGTCATTCGTCAGTTGGTGGTATTGGTGCCAGTGGCTTTTCTGTTGTCCCAAATGGGTGTATTGGACCGTATTTGGCTCGCCTTCCCGATTGCGGAAGTTGCGGCAAGTTTACTGTGCGTATTCTTCCTGAAAAAAATTTCGAAACTATTGAATTTTTAACGAAAAAACCATTGTTCCAGAAAAAGGAGCAGTGGTTTTTTGTATGGTTTTATGTTACACTGTGAGCAGAATAAAACGGGAGGAAAATATCATAAGATTGCTGGCGTGCGCCAGGCGCTGCAAGGAATGGATATTATCAAAGGATAACGTCTGCGGTGCCGTAAAATGGGCAGATGCGGCGGCAGAGTAAGATCGGTTTTTATTATTTGCTGTATGATCGACTGTATCTGGTTATGATGTGCAAAGGATGGCATATCATGAATTGTTTGGGTATTTGATGGATGGAAACGGCAAGCGCTTTGTACAGATATCGGCATGTGGAAAAGTGTCACAGAGAAATCAAAAAAGAGGGGAATCGATATGAAATATTGGGTGATACTGTTGAGTGTGTTTGGAATAGATCGGATATCGAAGAATTGGGTGCAGAAAAAGCTGTCATTGGGCAGCCGTAAGGAGGTTTGGAAGGATCGACTCTATTTCAGGCACATAAAAAACAAAGGAATGGCGTATAATACCCTTGAAGAAAATCCGAAAGCGGTGCTGCGAATGACCGGAATTCTGATGGGGATAGGTTTCTTGCAATTTTTGCGTTTGCTGCATCAAAAAAAATCTCCCGCGCTTTTGACATCTCTAGCATGTATGTTAGGCGGTGCGCTAGGGAATTTTTGGGAACGGGCAAACACAGGTTGGGTTACGGATTTTTTGTATATCCCATTTCGAAAGGCGCCGATTTTTAATGTAGCGGATATTGCTATTGTGTTGGGCGGTATTTGTACGATTCCATTTGCATGGTTGGCAGAACGCAGCAATGTAAAAGAAATGTAAAATCGCGGCGGCTTTTGTCTAGATTAGGGCTTGAAGAATGAAAAAAAACGTAGTATAATACACTCAGGAGCAATCCTGAGATGCTCGAAAACCCATTATTATTGAACCTACATGACTGAAAAGGGATTCCTATATGCGAAAGTGATGTCAGGCCTCAAGATAATTCCCTTTGGGCAGAGGAAGACAGAGACTTTGGCTGCGGTTGCCCACCTGGCTTAGGCTAGGTGTCAAGAGATGGGAACGGCATTTCGGGATATCCCATGAGCAGAAAATAGATATATCACAGGATATATCTATTTTTTTTATGAGCTAAAATGGCTTTTTAGAAAAAAGATGATATTTTTGGAGGATGACAGAAAAACGAAATGACAGGAAGCTGCTGTACAATGAAAAGACGGAAAGAAAAATACTTTAAACAGGCAGAAATTTTGTAAGATGGCAAGCATTCCGCCTATTTGTTGTTTCGATGTAAAATAAGAATCATTTGGAGGGAGTCTGTGGAAAAGCGCGCATATTTTGGAAGGACAGGCATAGACTTGTACAAAGTATGGCAAGGAGGGAAATGCGTGAAATGAAGCGGATGCTGTTTATTCTATGGATTGGCATCAGTGTATGGTGCTGCGGCTGTGGGGCATCACTGCCTGTGGAGCAGGCACAGGCAGGAAGAATTGGTGATGACCTTGCAGTCAGCCGGGCAATGGCGGCGAAAATGATTTCTTTGACGTTTTATACGGAAGAAGAATTACAAGATCTGGAGGCGCAGTCAGATTTTCCGGATGTTTCCACGCAATACTGGGCATATCCTTATATCAACGGTGCTGTTGCGCTGGGATTTTTGTCGGGAGATGAAGATGGGAACTTTTATCCAGAACGGGATTTGACACTGACACAAGCACAGTTATTGATGGACAGGCTGGCACCAGATATGGAAAATCGGATTGCCTTGGATGAAGAAAATCAAAATATGCCGGTTGCTTATAGTTTATGGGTAGAATTATGGGAAACTGCTTTGCAAGAACGAGGAGGAACAGAAGAGGTATCGGCATATGGCATAACAGAACGGGAAAGCGTTTTATTTGCACAAGAAGGAACGTCGGGATTATTTGATCAAGGGAAATATGGCGCAGAGGGTCTAGACTTGGCGCCCTTTATGCAGGAATCCATTCGTTTTTGGGAAAAAGACGGAGAAATTCTCGCGCTGTTGGAAGTGACGGACACCACACCGACGGTAACAAATATCTATTGCAGGACTTCTGCAGGGATGCTGACAATGGAAACGGGAGAGGGTTCTGTAACCGTTCCATGTGATCAAGAAATAACAGAAGGTATTTGCGATGTGTCCCTTGCCGCAGGTACAGTCACGGAGATACAACCAGCAGCTGCTTTGGGTGCATGCACGGTCAAACGAGTTAACGGTCAGGAAATTTATTTGGCGGAGCAAGGTTTGTTTGAATGGGCGAACGGGTTTCGCATATATGACAGGACGCAGGAAGAATCTTCGTTGCAGACAGTTTCCAAGCTAACTTGTGGTATGCGGGATGCAGAATATTATATGAAGGACGGAAAAATTGCAGGCGCTGTGATCATGCAGCACAGCCAGCCGGAAGATATCCGAGTGCTGATTGGTGGAGCAGGGCAGAAAACGGTACAGTTGTCTGCGGAAACCGAGTGGACGTTGCGCAGCAGTGAAGCGGAAAAAACATTTGCAGGAGGAGAAACGGCACAGATGAGCGCAGACTTACCATGGTTTGATTATGGCATTGTAGCGGCATCGGTACCGGATGGCAGTCCCATAACGGTAACTTTTACGGATGGAACAACACGGGCATACTACGGGACGATAGAGCTGGAGCGTCGGTCAGATGGCATTTCTGTCATCAATACATTGCCATTAGAGACGTATCTGAAAGGGGTAGTACCGCATGAGATGCCGGTTAGCTTCGGAAAAGGCGCGCTGCAAGCACAAGCGATTACAGCCAGAAGTTATGCCTATTGTCAAGTTCTTGCCAATAGCTACTGCGGATACGGTGCGCATCTGGCAGACACTGTGGCAAGCCAAGTTTATTTGGGCGCAGATACCGATGCGGTTTCGGATCAAGCAGTGGATGCAACAAAGGGAATGTGTTTGACGGTTGATGGAGAGGTGATCACTACATATTTCTATTCTACATCGGGCGGATATGGAGCGAATGCAAAGGATGTCTGGTCAGCAGATGGGACATTTTCGGAAGAAGAGAAGTCGTATCTGACAGGTACAGTGCATGGTGTAACGGGAGAAAAACCTACGGATGAAACAGCTTGGCTGGATTTTTGGCAGGACTGGGAAAAAACCGGATATGATCAGGCTTCTCCTTGGTATCGCTGGAAAGTATATTTCGGTGCTGGGCAGTTAACGGAAATTACGGCAGAAACACTAGCAGCAGAAGCAAAGAGACATCCTGCGCATATTGAAGTGCAGCAAGAAGATGGAACATGGATGGTTGAGACGCCAAAAGATTTGGGAAAATTGTGCGGTATTTCTGTAATGGAGCGAGGGGAAAGTGGTGTGGTGAAAATATTACGATTGGATTATGCAGAAGGTTCTGTACGGGTGAAAACAGAATATTCCATTCGTCAGGTGCTGTCGCCAACCAGACGTACCATTGGCGAACCAATTTACTTACAGAAAAAGGATGGAACATCTGTAACAGACGTCCAGATATTGCCAAGCGGTTATTTTGCGGTAAAAGAAATGAAAAACGATGCAGGTATTTTGACTGGCGTAGCATTATATGGAGGCGGGAACGGACATGGAGTAGGGTTAAGCCAATACGGTGCAAGTGCAATGTCTGAGATGGGCAGCACGGCGGAAGAAATTTTGACCCATTATTTCCCTGGAACATCCGTCCGTCAGGTGATGAATCAAGCATCTGCCTAAGCAAGAGACTGAATTTTCTGCCATGCATTTCGCAAGAAACAATGTGAGATGTGAAGAGATTGCCTGTTTGAGAAAGGAGAGTCCTCTGAGGATTTCCTGTATGGAATCCTGAAAAAATAGACCCGAGAAGATTCCGGTAGTGTTTTGGAATGGATCGGGTCTATTCATGTAATGCGGATTTTTGTTGCAGATAATCAATCAGTGGGAGATCAGAGAGTATTGGTATTTGAATCCGGCTGCATTGGGTGCAAATGGGATGTTTTTAACCGATATTCTTCTGCCAAATCTGCAAATGAGATATTGTCCACCACATCGTCTAATGCTTCCTTCATTTTTTTCCATATAGAAAGAGAGACGCAGGTGTCAGAGTTGGGGCACATGGGATTGTCCACGCAGTCCACAGGAGAAAGAGAACCTTCTAAGATGCGCAGTACCTCCCCGATGGTAATATCCGCCGGATTTTTGGTCAGGATATATCCGCCCTGTGCGCCGCGGTAGCTTTTGACCAAACCGGATTTGGTCAGGGGATTGATAATTTGTTCCAGATATTTTTCGGAAATATCCTGCTCCCTGGCAATGGATTTCAGCGCCAGTGTGCCTTTGTCGTAATGGAGAGCCAGACTTAACATCAGGCGTATGCCATAGCGGCCTTTTGTAGATATTTTCATAAAAATACTCCTTCATGATTCGATTATTCTTCCCAACCTTTGCAGACATCCACCCAAGCTTCGCACTTGCCATATTGGAATAGTTCGTCACAAGTCAATTCCACAGCAGAATTGCTGCTGCCTGCTGCAGGAAATACAGTTTCAAAGCGCTTCATGGATACATCTGCATAGGCGTGTGTGCCTTCTGGCAGTGCAAATGGGCATACACCGCCGACAGCATGTCCCGTGGCTTCCAGCGTTTCTTCCGGGGAAAGCATTTTGGCTTTCAGTCCGAAGGTATCCTTGAATTTCCGGTTGTCAATCTTGGCATCGCCGGCAACAGATATGACGATAGGACCGTCCTTAGACATCAGGCAAAGGGTTTTGGAAATGCGTGCAGGAATTACGCCTGCCGCTTCTGCCGCCAGTTCTACAGTTGCGCTGGAAGTATCAAATTCCAGAACTGTTTTGGGACAGTTCATTTCTTCCAAATAAGCTTTTACTTTTTCGATCGACATTGTATCTACATCTCCTTTTTTGGAATCCGAATATCATTTCTAGGCAATAGCATAGCAGAAACCTAGTCTTTATGCAAGAAAAAACAAGAAAAAGTCGCTGGAAAAGTATTGACTGGCTGGTGTGGACGTGAAGAGGGTACAAATGGTGCTGTAGGAAAGACGCGATCAGCAGGAATGTAAGCCAGAAATGGAGGCAAGCAGTAGTCATTCATAGCCTTTGCTGATCTTTCGCAGATGATTTCTGTACAAGGAATTTCAGGAAATATATTGTGTTCTTTGCATAGGTATGTTATACTCAATTCCGATAGCAAATATCGGTATTGTTTGAGCAAAGTCTTTTTCACTGACCATGCGAGAGACAGAGCAATAATGATACAATAAAGAGAAGCCGATGCGCCCCGTGCATGCGGCTTCTTTTTTTATATGTGCTGAAGAGAATATTGTCACCAATGGTTCCTTCGTGTTATGATAAAACATAATAGGGATGGGAAATGCAGCGATGCGGTCGATTGGAACGAGGATATTAGAGACTGTAAGAGGGATTGGGTTTAGAATGGTATCAAAAAGATGGAAGCCCCTTTTTTTCCTCAATGGGTCTATCAAAGAGCGTTTTGCCAACGGGATGAGCGATAAAAAGAGAAAAGTAATTCGATAGAGCAAGGACTCATGTTGACTTGAATTTCTGATGGTGTTATACTTTTTTCAGATTGCACGTTTGTGTTGGAAACGTGCAGAGAATCAGAATTGAGGGAACGAAATGATTAGAAATGTTTTGGAATATGCAGAAGCGACGGCAAAGCGGCTGCCAGAGGCAGTTGCGTTTGCGACAGATCAGCAAACAATGACATTTGGCGCATTGGTGCAACGGGCGAAAGAGATTGGGACTGCTCTGCTTTCCTATGGAAGGAAAAATGCGCCGATGGCAGTTATGACAGAAAAGAATCCTCAGATGATCGCGGCATTTTTGGGATGTGTGTACAGTGGGAATTTTTATACGCCGATTGATACGACAATGCCAAAAGAGCGGATTTTATCTGTCTTTGCGACGCTAAAGCCGGAAGTGCTTCTGGTAGACAGCAAAAGTAAGAAACTGGCGGATATGCTGGGATATGACGGTGCGGTTTTGGTCTTGGAAGAGATTGCAGCTGGAGAGACAGATGAAAAACAGCTGCGGGCAATTCGTATGGCAGCAATTGACACAGATCCGCTCTATGTGCTCTTTACTTCTGGTTCTACCGGTGTGCCAAAAGGGGTTGTGATCAGCCATCAGGCGGTCATCAATTTGACGGAATGGTATACGGAAACCTTTTCTATTACGGAGAAAGAAATCATTGGCAATCAGGCGCCGTTTTATTTTGATTCTTCTGTCAAAGATATTTATGCCGTATTAAAAACAGGGGCAAGAATGGAAATCATACCCAAAATGCTTTTTTCTTTTCCTGTGAAATTGCTGCCCTATCTGGAGGAAAAGAAAATCAACTATATCGACTGGGTGCCGTCTGCGCTCTGTATTGTTGCGAATACGGATGCATTGGCAAAGGTACGACCTTCTTATCTTAGAAAAATTATGTTTGTGGGGGAGGCAATGCCAACCAAGCAATTTAATTATTGGCGCAGATATTACCCAGATGCATTGTTTGCCAATATCTATGGACCCACAGAAACCACGGTAGATTGTACCTATTATATTGTAAACAGAACCTTTGCCGATGAGGAACCGCTGCCCATTGGGCATGCCTGCCGAAATACGGATATTTTTCTGCTTAAAGACGGGCGTTTGGCGCAGCCAGGAGAAGCAGGTGAGGTATGTGTGCGGGGACGCTGTCTGGCACTGGGATATTATAACAATCCACAAAAGACAGAAGAAGCGTTTATTCAGAATCCGCTGAACCCGTATTATCCAGAAAGAATATATAAAACGGGTGATATTGCAAAATATAATGAATACGGAGAAATGATTTTTTTAGCAAGAAAGGATCATCAGATCAAGCATATGGGACACCGTATTGAATTGGGTGAAATCGAAGCGGCGGTACAGTCCATAGATTTGGTGGAAAACGGCGCATGTATTTATGATACGGATACACAGAGGATTGTGTTGTTTTATTGCGGGCAAGAGGCGACGCAAGGGTATATTTTGAAGAAACTGCGGGATAAAATACCCAAGTACATGTTTCCAAATGTGATGATACAACTGGAGTCTTTGCCGCAGACACAAAACGGAAAAATTGACAGATTGCGACTGAGGGAGTATTATGTTCAAGAAAATTCCTGATCTCAAAACATTGGAAGGCTTGCTGCGCGCATGGCATAGTAAACGCGCCATGACGAATTTTTATCTGCAGGAAGACGAATATGCACCAAAGATTCCGAATAGTGCAGTGATGCGCTTTACCAAAGGCTGTTATCTAATATTTGAAAAGAGCGATCATTATGATTTTTATTTCTTTTTGGAAAAAGGTGCAGTCCCTGCAGCATTGCCGGAGATGGACAAGCCGCTGGTAATGGAGCAGGTATGTTTGGAGCGCAAGGGGCAGGAACCCAAAGCATCTGCTTGGGAGGCGGTGGGCTTTCAGCCCTATTTGACGCGGAAGCGGCTGATCATGCCGCTTCAGGAAGGGATATCCGCTTCCAGCCAGGTATGTTTTGCGCGACCGGAGCAGGCGGATGAGATTCTGAAACTGATGGCACGCAGCTTCGAGCCGTATACCTCTGCATTGCCCAATCGAGAAACGTTATTGGCATCCATTGCGGCAAAAGAAGTACTCACAGCAGAGGAAGATGGAGTGCTGCTAGGCTTTCTGCGTTTTGGCGCAGAGAAAAAAATATCTGTTTTATGGCAGATTGCAGTCAGAGAAGAAGCGCGTGGACGTGGAATCGGGAAGATGCTGGTGAAGCATTGGATTTGGCAAGTCAAAGATACGGCACTGCGATGTCAGCTTTGGGTACGGACGGATAATCCGTCTGCACAGAGAATGTATGAAATGCTGGGGTTTTTGCCGGATGGCAGAATTGCTCCCGTGATGATAAAAGAGAAGAAAGGATAATGTGAAATGGAAAGCTTATTGAAAATTTTGGCGGAAATCAGACCGGATGTTGATTTTGAGGACAACAAGGAACTGGTGGACAGCGGAGAACTGGATTCGTTCGATATTGTGACGTTGGTCGGGGAGTTGTGCGATGCATATGACATCGAAATCGGTGCGGATGATATTGTGCCAGAGAATTTCAATTCGGTAGAAGCGATGATGGCGCTGGTGACCAGATTGCAGGAAGACTGATCGTAGGGAGAGCGCGTTATGGCATTTACATCTATGCAGTTTGTGATGTTTTTGGCGCTGGCGGTTGCTGCATACTATCTTACACCGAAGCGTTACCGTTGGGTAACGCTTTTGGTGGTTAATTACGTTTTTTATTATTTTGCAGGAGTCAAATATTTTGTCTATCTGTTTGCAACGACGCTGAGCACTTACATTGCGACAAGAAAACTGGGCGATATGGCGGCACAAAATAAAGCCGCATATGATGCAGCGAAAGCGACGCTGGATAAAGAGGGGAAAAAAGCGTGGAAGGCGGCATTTACCAAACGGAAGCGCCGGATTTTAATTCCAACGCTGCTGTTTAATTTTGGTATTCTTGCGGTGCTGAAATATTCCGCGTTTGTCAGTGAAAATCTGAATGTGCTGCTGGAAAAAATTTCTGCACCGATACAGATGCCGGTATTCCATTTTTTGCTGCCGCTGGGGATTTCTTTCTATACCTTTCAAACGATGGGTTATCTGATTGATGTATATCGGGAAAAAGTGGCACCAGAGCGTAATATTGGAAAACTGGCATTGTTCATCTCTTTTTTCCCTTCCATTGTGCAAGGACCGATTGGGCGATTCCAGACGCTGTCGGAACAATTATTTCGCGGCAATTCCTTTTCCTATGAGCAGGCAAAATTCGGAGTGCAGCTGATGTTATGGGGTGCGTTCAAAAAGCTGGTTATTGCAGATCGCGCCGGTGTGATGGTAGATACGGTATTTGGGTTCCCGGAGACATATGGAGGGACATACATTGCTGTAGCAGCATTGGTATACTGTATCCAATTATATGGCGATTTTTCTGGTGGTATTGACATTGCCACTGGTGCGGCACAGTTGTTTGGGATTCGGCTGGACAAGAATTTTGAACGTCCGTATTTGGCAACCAGCATACCGGATTTCTGGCGCAGATGGCATATTTCACTGGGCGCATGGTTCCGGGATTATGTATTTTATCCATTGTCTTTATCAAAATTTTTTATGCGGGTCGGGAAAAAAGGGAGGCAGATTTTGGGCAATTATGTCGGAAAACTGCTGCCGGTATTGATTCCACAGTTTATCATCTTCTTTTTGATTGGAGTTTGGCATGGTGCAGAATGGAAGTATATCGCGTTTGGCTTTTATAATGGCACCCTGATTGTGCTTGGAATTTTGTTTGAACAGCCGCTGCAGAATCTGGCAAAAAAACTGCACATCCAGACGGAATGCTTTAGCTGGCACCTGTTTCGTATTTTACGTACATTGGTATTGGTTGCGTTGGGAAAAATCATTACTCGAGCGCCAGGATTCCATGTTTCCCTGTCGATGATGCATTCTATGGTAACAAATTGGGATATGGATGCGCTTTGGACGGGCGGGTTGCTGCAGTTGGGGCTGGATATACAGGATCTGTGGGTATTGGCGCTGGCGTCTTTGGTACTGCTGGCAGTTAGTATTATGCAGGAATCCGGAATTCGCGTACGGGAAACACTGGCGAAGCAGAATTTATATTTTCGTTGGATCATTTATTTGAGCGCAGTCTTTTCCTTAATTTTATTTGGTGTATATGGTTTGAACTATAATGCAGCAGACTTTATCTACAGGGGGTTCTGAGTCTATGAGAAAACAAATGCATATCATCGCTCGCTGTTCTGCTTTTTGTCTGCTGTTCGTACTGCTGTTTGGACAATTGACGCAGACACTTCGGCGAGATGATGATGAAACCAATGAGATCCATGCATTTTATGGAGAGGCGGAAAATAGTATTGATGTGCTGTATATCGGAAGCAGCCCTTTGCTGCGAGGCGTATCTCCCATGCTGATGTATCAGGAGCACGGATTTACCGGCTACTCCAGAGCATCTGCATTGCAGGCACCTTCTGTAAGTTATGGTTTGCTGGCGGAATCGTTAGAATATCAATCGCCTGAAGTCGTTGTTTTGGTGTGTGATAACTTGTTTCAGTCTTATGATTATGCACAGCAAGAAGGGGATATGCGCCGTGCGATGGATGGAATGAAATTTTCCCGTTACAAATGGGATATCATTCAAGAAGTGACGGCAGCCGATGAGCGACAGACTACGCTATCTTATCTTTTCCCGCTGCTGCGGTATCACGAGCGTTGGAAAGAATTTGATCCGGCAGAAGCGGAAGCAAAACCACTGTTGGAGCACTCCTTCAAAAAAGGGCATGTGTACTTGCGGGAGATTTCCCCGCAGGCGTACCCGGAGGGGTTTATGGAACCAAGCGGAGACACCCCTGTATTTGATGAGAACGCATTGGCATATACAGAAAAGTCGATTGCGCTTTGTAAGGAGCAGGGGATTGAGGTGGTACTGCTGCATTTGCCGAAAATGAGCTGGACATATGAAAAAAGCCAGGCAATGGCGGAGTTTGCCAAGCAGCAAGGCGTGGCATATCTGGATTTTGACACGGCAGAAATCCGCAGTCAAGTTGGGTTGGATCCTGCAGTGGATTATTATGATCAGGGGCACATGAATCTGACTGGGTCAGTAAAAGTGACCCGCTGGTTGGGAAATTATTTGGCAACGCAGTATACATTGCCGGATCATCGCGGAGATGCTGCTTATGCACAATGGGAGGAAGATTTGCAGCAGTATATGGAGATATCCGGTTTGGCAGAATAGGAGATGTAAGAAGCAGAACAAGGCGCAGGCGGACTACCGCAAAGATTTCACAGGCAGGAAAAGAATGTTGGCATATCGGAAAGAGCGTATCAAAATGGGAGATACGCTCTTTTTTCGTATACAAAAGCTTCGGATTTTGTTCTGTCCAGAAAAAAGGGGATGCAACATGGGTGGATAAAGGCAGTTTTTGTATCAATATGGTTCTGTGTGTCAAAGAATGGGAAGAGGATGGATGTTTAAGAAATTTGTAAATTTTTGAGTGAGATTTTGTAATAACTCCATGCTATAATGGTTTTATTAAAATCTGGTTAAAGTTTGATTGGAGAAAGGAGTGTGAAAATGACAAAAAACATCATACGAATTAAGAATGTTACGAAAATTTACCGGATGGGTGCAGAAACCATTGCTGCGGTGAATGGATTGAGCTTAGATATTCGACAGGGAGAAGTCTGTTGTTTGTTGGGGAAGTCCGGCTCAGGAAAATCAACGCTTTTGAATCTGATTGCAGGTCTGGAAAAACCGACCAGCGGACAAATCATTTTCCATAAAAAGCATATGGAGCGCATGAATGAAGACCAGCTGGCGCATTTTCGTCAGCAATATATTGGTTTTGTTTTCCAGTCCTATAACCTGCTGCCGACGCTGACAGCACTGGAAAATGTGACGTTGCCGTTGATTTTCCGAAATGTTCCTGTGCAGGAGAGAAATGAGCGGGCGATGGAAATGTTGCGCGCGGTTGGGCTGGAGAGCAGAGCAAATCATAAACCTAGTGAGATGAGCGGCGGCCAGCAGCAGCGGGTTAGTATCGCCCGTGCGTTTATCAACAAACCGCAGGTAGTATTTGCGGATGAACCGACCGGAAATCTGGATACAAAGACTACTTATGAAATGATGGATTTGATCACAGGACTCGCAAAAGAAAACCATCAGACATTGGTGATTGTCACGCATGATTTGGAATTGTCAGAATATGCCGATCGAATTGTTGTGATGATGGATGGCAAGATTGAACGAATTGAGGAACGGAAAAAACTTGGAGGAGAGAAATCATGATAAAGAAGAGAATCAGGCAGATACTTGCAGTCTTGATGGTGTGGACGGTACTATGTGGATTGTCTGTGCCGGTATGGGCGGAAGATGACTTTCGAACAGGGACGCCGCAGGTGTTCGTTTCTGGCGATGGCGTGTACGAGGTGGAAAATGGGAAAGAAACACGTTTGACGATTCAGGTGAAGAACAAAGGTACTGCGGTAGCAGAGCGCGTTGTGATGCGAGCAAAAAGTGATGAAGCTATGCCGCCGTTTCAATTGAATTTTTCAGATGGAGAGAATGTTGGAAATTTGGGTGTTAACGGGACAAAATCCTTGAAACTGTACGTTAATATGAATGGTTCTCCGGAAAAAGCGAGTTACCCTATTACCATCAGTTATACCTATTACGATGCAGCGGGTGGATCTTACAGTGGTTCTGATACTATTTATATTAAATTGAAAGGATTTGATCGAGAACCGTCTTATTTGTTTGATCAGATGAAAACAATACCGGAAAATATTTCGCCGGGTACCGGCGCAACGCTCAGTGGACGAGTGAAGAATACTGGCGGGCAAGATATGTACCAAGCGGAAGTGATTTTGGATAAGCTGACAACAGAAGGCATCAGTTTAAGCGGTGGTTTCAGCAGTGTGCAGCTGGGAACGCTGGGTGTTGGACAGGAAGGCAGATTTTCCTTTGCACTGGCGACAAGTGCGGATATGGCAGCAGGAAATTATCCGGTGACCATTAAGCTGAAGTATCAGGATGAAATGGGAAAAGAATACGAAAAAACACAGGATTACTACATCAATGTGGGCGGAGTCGGCGGTAAAGCATCCCAGTTGGAAATCCGCAATATGAAAGAACCTTCCGGCGTGTATGAAGTGAATCAGAATTTCCCGATACAGTTTGAATTATATAATGCCGGTCAAGTTACTGCGAAGGATATTGTGGTAACGGCGGCAGGGTTGGAAGAAAATGCTGTGGTACCAAAATCCAGCAGTGTGAAAAATGTAAATAATCTGGCACCTGGCGCCAGTGTGCCGCTGAGCTTTACATTTGCAGGTACCAATCAGGCATCCAGCCAGAATTATGCCGTTCAATTTACGGTAGAATATACATCTGGGGGTACCAAAGTCAATACATTTAAGCAGTATGCTGGTGTTAATATTTCTAATCCCAAAAAAGATAAAGAAGAGGATGAGGATGAAAATACCAGCAAACCGAAAATTATTATCAGCAAATATGTCTGTGATCCGTTGATCGTGATGGCAGGGGAAGAATTTGATCTGAATTTGTCTCTGCTGAATACCCATAGAGAAAAAGGGGTGAAAAATATTAAAATGTTTTTGACCTTAGCAGAGGAAACCTCTTCCGAAACGGAAAAGTCCGGGAATATTTTTACACCGGTGAACAGCAGCAATACCTTTTACTTTGATGCCATTGCACCGAAAGGAACTGCAGAAAAACAGCTGCGGCTGTATGTTGTTCCGAATGCACAACCGAAAACCTATACGCTGACTGTCAATTTTGAGTATGAGGATGCGGAAGGGAAGGAATATACAGCAACAGAATTGTTGGGGATCAATGTAAAACAAGTGACGGAACTGAGTATAGATGATTTTGCACTGCCGGAAATGGTGGAACAATTTATGCCGGTGACAGTGTCCTTTAGCTATTATAATACTGGAAAAGTCGCGCTTAATAACGTCATGATTCGCGTGGAAGGGGATGTGGAATGTACGCCAAAAAGCACCTATATTGGGAATATGGATCCCGGCGCAAGCGATTATTATGAAGTCAGCTTTACGCCAACGACCATCGGTGAGGTGCCTGTCAGTATTGTGGCAAGTTATGAAGACGCCAGCGGAGAAATGGTAGAGCAGCGGCGAGATTTCCTGTTACAGGTAACAGAGCCAATGATTCCGGAAGATATGGAGCCAATGGAAGAGCCGGAAAGCCCAATGAGTATGAAAACCATTGGAATTGGAGCAGCGATTGTGGTTGTTCTGGCAGCAGGCGTACTGTTTTTCTGGAAGAAGCATAAACAAAAGCAGGATAGTCTGGTAGAAAGTGAAATAGAGGAAGAAGATTGGGACGAGGAGGACGAACAGGAAGAATCGGATCAAAATGACAAAGAGGGTATGCCTTTATGAGTATCAGAGATTTGGTCATGATGGCGGTGCGGAATCTTTGGAAACGAAAACTGCGGACGTTTCTGACGGTACTGGGCGTTGTGATTGGAACGACATCCATTGTCGTGATGGTTTCCATCGGGATCGGGATGAATGAAAGCTTTCAAAAACAAGTAGAGGAATGGGGCAGCCTGCAGGTGATTGATGTATACCCAAGCAGTGAGTATGGGATGTCCGCCAATGCCAATAATATGAAAAAGAAAACGGCGGCACTGGATGCGGCGGCAGTGGAGCAGTTTCGTCAAATGGAATATGTAGAGGCTGTTTCGCCGATTTTGCGGGAAAGTATGCTGCTGATTTGCGGAAAATATGTTTCCAATGCCAGTTTTATTGGAATAGATCCCGGTGCAATGGAAGCGTTGGGATATAAAGTGGAAGAAGGAAGAACGCTGACAGCGGAAGATAAAGAAGGCATTGTGGTTGGGCGTGCTGTGGTGGAACAGATGTATAATCCGAAGCTGAGCTGGCAAATGCAGATGCAGGCAGGTCCGCCGGAAATCGACATCATGAATGATAAAGTAACGATGACGTTTGACTGGGATTATGGCACAAAATATGCAGATAAAAAACTCAAACCGATTAAGACGCAGGTGTTGGGTGTGATGCCAAACAGCGGCAACAATGGATACAGTGTAGTGATGCCAATCAAACAGATGGAAAAAATTCAGAAAGAAAAGGCAAAATGGGAAAAATCCAATAGTAGCGGCAGTACCACGCAGAAACAGACGAAAAAGGAATATCAACAGGTATCTGTCAAGGTGGGTGAATTAAATCGTGTGCAGGAAGTGCAGCAGCAAATCAAAGATATGGGATTACAGGCAACCAGTCTGACCGATCAGCTGGAGGCAATGAAAGAAACAACCAAAATGCTGCGGATTATGCTGGGCGCCATTGGTGCGGTTTCTTTGATTGTAGCGGCGATTGGTATTACGAATACGATGGTAATGGCGATCTATGAACGCACCAGAGAAATCGGGATTATGAAAGTGATTGGCGCTTCTTTGCGGGATATCAAGTTATTGTTTTTGACAGAAGCGGCATTTATCGGGTTTGCTGGCGGTATCGTGGGCATTGTGACCAGTTTTCTTATGTCGCAGGTGGTCAATTGGATTGCGGCAAAGCAGGCAAGTGAAATGACGTCGTCGATACCACTTTGGCTGTATTTATCGGCAGTGGCTTTTGCAACGGTGATTGGCATTTTGTCTGGTTATTTGCCCGCCAAACGCGCTATGAAACTGAGTGCGCTGACGGCAATTAAAACAGAATAAAGCAGAAAATGGAAAAAGCGGGCAACAGGCACCGCTTTTTTTCATTATTGAGAGATGGATTTTATTGACATCTTCCCATGCTTTTGGAAAAGAACGTTTTTTTGCTGCGGTGATTTTTGGTTGATGTTTCGATGACCAGAAGATGTGCATCAATAAAACACAAGATGTTTCAGACTTATCGTTGATAAGAAAAAATTTGAATGGTATTTTGTGATGTTTGTGGTAATGATATGAGATGATAGCAAACAGAGCTACTTTGTATGACTTCATTAGGGGAACAATCTCTTTTTTCAAGCAACAGGCGGAAGAAACGTTTTTGTCAAACAAATGGAATTTTGGAAAAAACTGATGTGCTTTTCAAGAGAAAATACGGGCAGGATAATAGGAAACATGAGGTGGTGAAAAGGATGATACAGGCAGCGACAGCGCCGATTGTGGCAGGATTGTTTTATCTGTATATTCGGGATAAATATGAAAAAGAACCTTGGCGCATGTTGGTGTGGGGGATACTGTTCGGGGTGTATGCGACATTTGTGATTTATGGGGCGGGACTTTGGCTGGAGCGGACATTTCCTCATCCGGAAACACCGTTATATACTTCTTTTGTCAGTTCCGCGTTGGTAGAAGAAGCGGTGAAGTTTTTGTTTGTGTATGCGTTAATCTCCAGAAATCCGCAGTTTAATGAGCCGTTTGATGGAATTGTATATGCTGTGTTCCTTTCACTGGGATTTGCGTGGATTGAAAACATGGTATATGTAACGCATCCCATATGGGGTGGATATGGAACGGCACTGTCGCGGGCAGTCATTTCTGTGCCGGGACACGGGTTGTTTGGCGTGCAGATGGGGTATTGGTTGGCACGATGGCGATTTTGCCGGCAGTCACATGCGCGTACGTTTGCTTTTCTTTTACCATATTGCTATCATAGTGTATTTAATTTTTTGTTGTTACAGAAGATGCCCGGCGATCTGGCTTTGTTTTTGGGGCTTCAGGTGTGGCTTTGGATAGATGGACTGCGAAAAATGCGTAGATTATTGGAATTGTCTCCATTTCGACCCAAAAGAGAAAAATCATCTGTAAAGTGGTAAATTTTTCTGTTTGTCTTGAAAAGAAATAGAAAAAGCGGTATACTGATAACGGATAACAGATAAAATAATAAAGCGGAGGGAATGCGGTGATTGAAGCGGTAAGCTGCGGCGGCGTCGTCATACACAGGTGGAAAATCCTCCTGCTCTATAAAAATCAAAATGGCAGATATATGGGATGGGTATTGCCCAAAGGAACCGTGGAAGAAAATGAAACCTATCGGCAGACTGCGTTGCGGGAAGTCAAGGAAGAGTCCGGCGCCAACGGCGAAATTATCAAATATGTTGGAAAAACACAGTATACGTTCAAAGGCGGGGAAGATACCGTCAGCAAAACCGTACATTGGTATTTGATGAGTGCAAATTCTTTTTACTGCAGACCGCAGAGCGAAGAATATTTCGCGGATGCCGGATTCTATAAATTCCATGAAGCATATCATTTGCTGAAATTTAATGATGAGCGCCAAATTTTGAAAAAAGCATATTATGAGTATAGTGAAATGCGCAAAAATAAAGAATTTCTGAAAAAGAAGTTTTTGCAAAACAAAACATGAAGGAGAGGATTGCGATGAAAAAGTATTTTGAACTCAAACCCAGTTTCAGTGACTTGAAGGAGAAAGTAGTGGTGCTGCAGGATAAGGAAGATAAGAAAAATATCCTTTTGATTCTGGCTGTGGTGACAGCAGTTCTGGCAGCAATCACACTTGGTGTCGTATATTTGATGAAAACCAGAATGGATGAAGAATATGACGAGGACTGGGATTATGACTGGGATGATCTGGAAGATGAATGCTGCGGAGACGAATGCAGCTGTACTGACAGTGATGTAGACGATTCTGTAAAAGTAGAACAGGCGTAATAAAATTTAGACGAAAGCGGTCGGAAAGAGTGGCTGATATGAGAGAAAAAAGGTTGGTTTGCTGGGTTGTTTTTCTTATGTCAGCCTTTTTTTGAATCTTTGCGGGACGAAAATGCATATATCGGGACGCAGTACGGCCAAGGAGTGAAAATATGAAAGAAAAATGGATGATGGTACGAAAAATGGTACCAGATATGACAGATGAATTGGTGAAACGCTATCGGATCTTAAAGACAGTAAAACTGTTGGAACCGTGTGGGAGACGCTTGATTGTACTGTCTTTGGGTATGACAGAGCGCACAGTGCGGGGTGAGATTGAAAAGCTTAATGCACAAGGATTGGTGCGTGTCTCGAAAACGGGGATGTCAGTGACGGAAGACGGCGCGGAGGTGCTGGAAGAGTTGAGCGCTCTCTTTGCTCATTTGACAGGTATGGCAGAATTGGAAGAAGATGTGCGCAAAATTTTGGGAGCAAAACGGGTACTGCTGGCACAAGGTGACTGTGACGAGAGCGAGCGTACTGTGAAAGAAATGGCACAGATGGGTGCGAGAGTGCTGCTGGAAATTGCCAAAAAGAGCAGCCGCATTGCCATTACCGGCGGCACTACGATGGCGGCGTTGGTTGAAGCATTGCCGGTTACGGCGCTGCAAAAAGCGGAAATGGTGCTACCGGCAAGAGGAAGTATTGGTCGAAAGCTGGAATTGCAGGCGGATACATTGGCGGCAAAAATGGCGGAAAAAGTCGGTGCAGAATATCGCATGCTGCATTTGCCGGATAATCTGAGTCAGACGGTATTGGCAGAAATGCGGTCAGAGCCGGAAATTGCGGAAACGATTGCAGAATTGAACCGTGTCAATATTTTGTTGTTGGGGGTAGGAGATGCTTTAGAAATGGCAAGCAAACGCCGCCTGGATGCAGCTACACAGAAATATTTACGGGAAAAAGACGCAGTGGCAGAAGCCTGCGGTTATTATTTTAATCATAAAGGAGAAGTCGTTTATGAGACCAATTCCATTGGAATTGACTTTCAGGAAGTACAGCGGATGGAAAGTGTCCTGGTGTCAGCCGGTGGAAAGAGAAAAGCGGCGAGCCTGCTGGCGTTGAGTAAAAGTATGTCCAATGCAATTTTTATTTTGGACGAGGGGGCAGCAGTGGAAATGCTGAGACTTGCGAGGGGCTGAAAAGAGCGGTATAATAACGGTGTACACAATATGCCAAGGCAAGGAAAAGACGAGTTGCCGAATGGAGCACAAAAAAATGGGAAATGATAACATCCAGTGAAACGATCAAATAAAACAAACGGTTTGGATTGGAAAGGAGATTTGGTATGCTGCAGAAAAAAACAGTAGATGATTTACAGGTAACAGGAAAACGCGTATTGGTGCGGTGCGATTTTAATGTTCCGCTGCAAAACGGTGTGATTACAGACGATAACAGAATCACGGCGGCACTGCCGACCATTGAGAAGCTGCGTAAAGACGGTGCAAAAATCATTCTTTGTTCTCATATGGGAAAGCCAAAGGGGGAACCAAACCCGGAACTTTCGTTAGCACCGGTAGCAAAGCGGTTATCGGAATTGCTGAATATAGAAGTAGTGTTTGCAAAAGATGACAATGTGGTCGGAGAACACGCAAAAAAAGCGGTGGCAGAGATGCAAAACGGAGATGTTGTTTTATTGGAAAACACCAGATTCCGTAAGGAAGAAACCAAAAATGAAGATACCTTTAGTAAGGAACTGGCGTCCCTGGCTGATTTATATGTCAATGATGCTTTTGGCAGCAGCCATCGGGCACATTGTTCCACAGTTGGGGTAACTCGGTTTGTGGAACAGTCTGCGGTAGGGTATTTGATGGAAAAAGAAATTACATTTTTGGGCAATGCCGTGAATCATCCAGTGCGTCCCTTTGCGGCGATTTTAGGTGGTTCCAAAGTTTCGGATAAAATCAATGTGATTAACCATTTGTTAGAGAAAGTGGATACACTGATCATTGGCGGCGGTATGGCATATACGTTTGCGGTAGCACAGGGCGGTCATGTAGGAGATTCGCTGCTGGAAGCAGATAAGGTGGCATACGCAAAAGAAATGATTGCAAAAGCAAAAGAAAAAGGCGTTGCTTTTCTGTTGCCAGTAGATACAGTGATTGCGAAAGAATTCAAGAATGACACGGAATATAAAACCGTTCCTACTGGAGAAATTCCGGATGGTTGGATGGGATTGGATATTGGAGAAAAAACCAGAGCTTTGTTTGCAGATGCGATTCAAGATGCAAAGACAGTAGTGTGGAACGGACCGATGGGCGTATTTGAATTTGAAAATTTTGCAAAAGGAACGAAAGCAGTAGCGGAAGCGATGGCAGCGCTGGATGCGACAACCATTATCGGCGGCGGAGATTCCGCAGCAGCGGTCAACCAACTGGGATATGGGGATCAAATGACGCATATTTCTACAGGCGGCGGCGCATCTTTGGAGTTTTTGGAAGGGAAAGAACTGCCTGGTGTGATGGCTGTGGATGACAAATAAGAGAAAGTGAATGGAAACAATGATGCAAATAAAAAATCAAACAGGAAAACGAAGAAACAATGGAAAACGGATGACTGCTGTGTTATTGTCGCTGATATTGATTTTGGGGACAATACAAACGGCATTTGCAGCAGAGCAGACAGAGGCATTTCGGCAAGCGACAGAAACTCTGCCGGTTGCGGAGGAGACGGTGACATCGAATGCTTTTGCGGCTGCAACAGATGTGATCAAAGAAATGGATGATTCAGAGAGGGAGCAAGCGACGGATGAAAGTCTGGACGAACCGCAGCAGCCAACCGTGGAACCAACAGAATATATCCCGGTATTGATGTATCATCATTTCGCACTGCGGGATATGGGACAGGGCGATGGCGTGACAACGATGCAGGCAGAATTGGAAGAACAGGTTCGTTATTTCAAGGAGCAGGGATACAGCATCATATCTCTGGAAGATTTGAATCGTATTTTGACAAAAAAAGAACGAGAGAAAGAGAAAGATGGAGATATTGGATTGGATTTGAAAGTGAAATATTTGTGCATTACCATGGACGACGGATATTTCAGCAATTATGATCTGGCATATCCTGTTTTCCAGAAGTATCATGTGCCGGCGTCTATTTTCGCCATTACGGATAGTGTGACCAATCAAATTGGGCTAAAAAAATTTTCCTGGAGCAATGCTGCGCAAATGGTTCGTAACAGCAAAGTACGAATTTACAATCATACCAGTAACCATATACCAGTCAGCCAGACCACAACGGAAGCGTTTGTAGCGGCAGCACTGGCGGGAGAAGAAGCGCTGAAGGAATATTTGCCGGTACAGCAAGATACGGTGAAAGCGTTGGCATATCCCAACGGACAAACAACGCCCGAATTGCAGGAAGCACTGTTGGAGGAAGGCTTTTCTTTGATGTTCACAGTGGAACAAAGCGTGATTACGCGGAATACTTCCCGGGGTGCAATTCCAAGAATTATGGTGTCTTCTGGCATGACGGGAGAAGATGTGATTCACAAGATTGAGCAGACTGCCAATCGCGTATTTGCAGCAGGCTGAACAAACAGGTATGGAAAGAAGGGATGAAAAAAATATGAGGAAAAAAATCATAGCCGGTAATTGGAAAATGAATCAAACACCACAGGAGGCGCAGGCACTTTGCGCTCTGCTGAAAGATCGGGTGGATGGCGCGGAAGCAGATGTTGTATTTTGCGTACCGTATGTGGATTTATACCCGGTTTTGGACGCACTGAAAGATACACAGATTGCCGTAGGTGCGGAAAATATGCATTATGAAGATAGCGGTGCTTTTACCGGTGAGATTTCTGCGAACATGCTGAAGGAAATGGGCGTTACCTATGTCATATTGGGGCACTCGGAACGTAGACAGTATTTCAATGAAACGGATGAAACGGTGAATCGGAAAGTCAAAAAAGCATTGGACAGCGGTCTGATTCCGATTCTTTGCTGCGGAGAGACGTTAGAACAGCGGGAAGCCGGCATTACTGTGGAGTGGGTCAGAATGCAGATCAAATGCGGTTTATTGGGTGTAGACGCCCAACAGGCAAAATCAGTCGTGATTGCCTATGAACCGATTTGGGCGATTGGAACAGGAAAAACGGCTACAGCGCAGCAGGCGCAGGAAGTATGTGCAGCGATTCGACAGGTTTTGGCGGAGTTATACGGACAGGAGACAGCGGATGCTATACGGATACAGTATGGCGGCAGTGTCAATGGAAAGAATGCACCTCAGCTATTTGCGATGGCAGATATTGACGGTGGCTTGGTTGGCGGAGCAAGTCTGAAGGAAGAGTTCGCGGAAATTGTCCATTACAAAAAAGACATGATTGAATAATGGAGGCAAAATCGGAGGCAAGTCAATGGAGAAAAAGACAACGGTACTGATGATTTTGGATGGATTCGGGATCAATGAACGAATCGAAGGGAATGCCATTCAGCAGGCACATACGCCTGTGTTGGATCATTTGATGGCAACATATCCCTATGTCAAAGGATATGCCAGCGGTCGTGCAGTTGGACTGCCGGAAGGGCAGATGGGAAATTCGGAAGTAGGGCATCTGAATATTGGGGCAGGACGTATTGTTTATCAGGAATTGACCAGAATTACAAAGGCGATTGAAGATGGGAACTTTTTTGAGAATCCGGCCTTGATGCAGGCAATGGTACATTGTAAGAAAAATCACTCTGCCTTGCACTTGTATGGGTTATTGTCAGACGGTGGCGTGCATAGCCACAACACCCACTTATCTGCATTGCTGCGCATGGCAAAGAAAAATGACTTGGAACAGGTTTTTGTACATGTGTTTTTGGATGGCAGGGATACGCCACCTACATCAGGTGTAGAATTTACGGCGCAGTTGGAAGAAAAGATGCGGGAGATCGGCGTTGGAACCATTGCTACCGTGATGGGGCGGTATTATGCAATGGATCGAGACAAACGCTGGGATCGAATTCAACAAGCCTATGACGCGATGGTGCTGGGCAAAGGAAATACGGCGGCGGATGCGATAGGAGCTATCCAGAAATCGTATGAAAACGGAAAAACGGACGAGTTTATGGTGCCGACGGTATGTGTAGGGGAGAATGGTCAGCCGGTGGGGCGAGTCCAGGATCATGATGCGGTGATTTTTTATAATTTTCGTCCAGATCGGGCAAGGGAGATTACAAGAGCCATGTGCGATCCGGCGTTTGACGGATTTGTCAGAGCGAAATGTCCGAAAGATTTGTGCTATATTTGTTTTACGGAATATGATCCAACGATACCGAATAAAGAAGTGGCGTTTCTCCCGCAGCGGCTGGATCATACACTGGGGGAATATATTGCTTCTTTGGGTATGAAACAGCTGCGTACGGCGGAAACGGAGAAATATGCGCATGTGACGTTTTTCTTTAATGGCGGTGTGGAAGAACCCAATCCCAATGAGGATAGATGGCTGGTGCCTTCTCCGAAGGTCGCGACATATGACTTAAAGCCGGAAATGAGTGCAGTGGAAGTGACAGATGGTTTGGTGAAGGCACTACTGTCTGGTGTATATGATCTGATTGTTGTTAATTATGCAAATCCAGATATGGTAGGGCATACCGGGATTCTGTCAGCGGCAATCAAAGCCATTGAAACAGTAGATACTTGTATTGGCAGAGTGATGGATGCACTTTTGCAGGTGCAGGGACAAATGTTCCTTTGTGCAGACCATGGCAACAGCGACCAGATGATTGATTATGAAACAGGGGAACCATTTACCGCGCATACCACCAATCCCGTACCGTTTCTGCTGATCAATTATACAGACGGCGTTGGATTGCGAGAAGGTGGCAAGTTGGCGGATATCGCGCCGACGCTGCTGGAAATGATGGGGCTGAAACAACCGGAAGAAATGACAGGAGAAAGTTTATTGATTGGACAATGATACCGAATGGATCACAGCAGAAAGAAAATAGGAGGATATGATATGAAAGGATATTATGAAATTACGGATGTATATGCAAGAGAGATTTTGGACTCCAGAGGCAATCCTACGATTGAAGTAGAAGTGATAGTGGATGACAGTGTGATTGGACGGGCAGCGGTTCCAAGCGGTGCTTCCACAGGCGCATTTGAAGCGGTAGAGCTGCGGGACGGCGGAGACAGATACAACGGTACCGGTGTACAGGATGCAGTGGATAATGTTAATAATATCATTGCTGATGAAATCATTGGAATGAATGCACTGGATCAGATTGCCATTGACCATTTGATGCTGGATTTGGATGGCACGCCGAATAAAGCAAAATTAGGCGCAAATGCAATTTTGGGTGTTTCCATGGCGGTAGCGAAAGCGGCAGCAGAAGCGCTGGATATGCCATTGTATCAATATTTGGGAGGATTCCATGCGCATACGATGCCTGTTCCAATGATGAACATCATGAATGGCGGCAAACATGCGGATAATACTGTAGACGTTCAAGAATTTATGATTATGCCGGTTGGTGCTTCCTCCTTCAAAGAAGCGCTGCGGATGTGTGCAGAAATTTATCATATGTTGAAAAAAGTATTGAAAAACAAGGGATTGTCTACGGCAGTGGGAGATGAAGGCGGTTTTGCGCCGGATTTGCCGACTGCAGACGCAGTGATTGATCTGATCCAAGAGGCGGTGGAAGCGGCAGGCTATCAATGGGGTGAAGATATCAAAATCGCGCTGGATCCTGCATCGACGGAACTGTACGATGAGAAAGATGGAAAATATCACTTCCCGGGCGAAAGTAAAATGGCGGGCAAAGAGATTGTGCGGACTTCTGCAGAGATGGTGGAATTCTGGAAAGCGCTGGTGGAAAAATATCCCATTATTTCCATTGAAGACGGTCTGGCAGAGGAAGACTGGGAAGGCTGGCAGCTTTTGACAAAAGAATTGGGAGACAAAGTGCAGTTGGTAGGAGACGACTTGTTTGTGACCAATACGCAGAGATTACAGAAAGGAATTGACCTGAAGGCAGGCAATGCGATTTTGATTAAAGTAAACCAGATTGGCACACTGACGGAAACATTTGATGCTATTCAATTGGCAAATCGGAATCAGATGACCGCTGTTGTTTCTCATCGAAGCGGGGAAACAGAAGACGCTACCATTGCAGATATTGTGGTAGCGGTCAATGCTGGACAAATTAAAACTGGAGCGCCGGCAAGAACCGATCGTGTAGCAAAATATAATCAATTGCTGCGGATTGAAGAGGAATTGGAAGATAGTGCAAAATATTTGGGAATGGATGCGTTCTTTCAATTGAAATAAAAAAGAATGCATATTTGAACAGAAAAACGGACAAACTCAGAAAAAGGGTTTGTCTGTTTTTTTGTTGATAGAATTTTCAGGATACAAAGAGGTGGAAAGAAACAGGGAGTGATAAGAATCTGTACTGCTGTCGTAATGAAATGAAAATAAAGGACAGAGAGAAAGCTGTTGGAATATCAACTGTGTAGTGGACAGTATTTAGAGCAAAACAATCTGGAAAAAGTTGGCATCCATCTTGCCAAAAAATATCCTATGAGGATAGATGGAATTTTATAAAATACATATTTGTCAATTAGAAGAATTTGCTTTTGCTTGTGGAATCGAGGAATAAGAGCACTTGTTCGGAATTTGCATTTCTAACCTGTATAACTCTTTTTTTGTTGGCTAATTTAAAAAAGAAACAAGCTTGTTTCTGAAACAAAAAAGCAATCAATGGGAGTGGAGGTTTTATGAAATGGTGTATAACAAAAAAAGCGTGTAAACACGGGTTGTTTTGGATGCTTAGTGCAGCATTGCTGACTTGGGGCGGGGTACGATTTCTGTTGCCAGACGATATGATGTTGATGGAAGGGAAAGAAACGGCGTTTTCCCTTCGTTTGCCTGTTTCTGTCCACACGGAGGAAAGCGTCAATGTACTTGGTGTTACAGCAAAGCCAACAGCTGATAATTTGCACTTGGATCTTGGGACGGAAGTAACGGCACAGGCGAAACAAGAGGGAATCACAGATGTGACATTTTATTTGTTTGATGTGCTTCCAGTCAAAACGGTATCCGCACAGGTGCTGCCAGAAACATATTTGATTCCATGTGGCAGAACAGTTGGTGTACAGATGGATACCGATGGATTGCTGGTATTGGGAACCGGGTACGTCGAAGATGCGACAGGAGAGAAAACAGAGCCTTGTAAAGGAATTTTGAAAACCGGTGATTTGATTCAGACGGTCAATGGCAAAGAAATGCGCAACAAAGAGAGTTTTTTACAAGCGGTAGAACAAAATGGCGGTGCACCTGTCCGCATTTCTTATCTGCGAGATGGAGAACAAAAGCAGGCAGAAGTCACACCGGTGTACAGTCCTGCAGACCAAGCGTATAAATTGGGGCTTTGGATACGAGACAGCATTCAGGGAATCGGTACAGTGACATTTTTTGATGAAGAAACGGACCGATTTGGTGCGTTGGGGCATGGTGTGTATGATGTAGATACTGGTGGTTTGATGTCGCTGAAACAAGGGCATATTACGGCATCCAAACTGACGGAAATTGTGAAAGGGCAAAAAGGAGAACCGGGAGAACTCAGCGGATATCTTGCCTCCGATCAGGTGTTAGGAGAAATTGAAAAAAACACCGAAATTGGTATTTATGGTACGGCAGATACTGAATTTTTTACAGGTGACAGT
>DXEB01000011.1 GCA_019115165.1 Candidatus Anaerotignum merdipullorum
CATCAACAAAAACGATACTGCTCCGATTTTCGAAGTATCCGATTTGGGGATTGTAGGCGATGTGAAAGTCATTCTGCCGAAACTGGCTGATGCGATTCGGAAATACAAAGCAAGCAAAGCAACAAACTAATATAAAAACTATTTCAACAAATTTTCAGACAGGAGGAGAATGAAAATGGATAACTATTCTGTATTTTTCCCGGGTTATAGCGCTGGTGAAGACGCCTATAAGGAAATCGAAGCTGTTTGCAGCCCTTACGGCACAAAAGCAGTAGTCATTAGCGATGAAATTTCCATCAACGCAACAAAAAAATACCTGGACGAAGCAACAAAAGACAGTAAAATCAACATTGAATATGTTTTGTTCCCCGGTGAAGCTGCATTTGAATATGCAGAAGAACTGCAGGAAAAAGACTGCGTAAAAAATGCGGATATGATTTTCTGTTTGGGCGGCGGGAAAGCAATCGACACAGGGAAGCTGGTTGCACACAACCTGAAAAAACCTTACTTCACATTCCCTACTATTGCTTCCACATGTGCATGTAACTCCGCGCTGGGGATCTACTACTATCCGAACCATGTATTCCGTACATTCTTCCGCGTAGACAGACCGCCGGTACATATCTTCATTTCTACAAAAGTTATTGCAGAAGCTCCTGCGCAGTTCCTGTGGGCTGGTATCGGTGATGGCATGAGTAAAGAAATCGAAGTAAAATTCTCTGCTAGAGGCAAAGAAGATGAACTGACACTGTCTGAACAGGCCGGCGTTGCATTGAGTGGTTGCTGCACAGAACCCCTGCTGAAATACGGTATTCAGGCAATGGAAGACTGTGAAAACAATCGCCCTTCCAAAGCCATTGAAATGGTTGCTTTGGATATCTTCATCAACACAGGTATGGTTTCCAACATGGTGGACTCTCATAAATACAACACGAACCTGGCGCATGCATTGTTCAACAGTATGACTATCCTGCCTCAGGTAGAAGAAAGACATCGCCATGGCGAAGTGGTTGCTTATGGTACACTGGTTCTGCTGACTCTGGATAAACAGTATGACCAGCTGGATAGATTCTTTGAATTCTACAAAGGGATGAAGCTGCCTACCAAATTGGCTGATATTGAAGTATCTGTAGATGAATTGGATCCTGTTCTGGCAGAAACAGTGAAGAAATACGATCTGGATTATACACCTTATGAAATTACTACCGATATGATTAAAGCTGCTATTTTGGAGCTGGAAGAATACAATCAGAAAAAAGAAGCATAAGTCATAGACAAAAGATAACTAAGGTAAGGCAGGGGAGCGAGTTTCCCCTGCCTTTTTCTGATGAAGAGACAAAAATGAGTAAGCGTGCTGAAAAACAGTGGACGCATTATTCGGTGAAAGAAGAAATAAGGAGGGGTTGATGTAAACAGCTTTTCAGAATGAAGTAAAATCTTCGTCTTCTTTTATGGATCATTCACTGGAACGGATGAAATCAAAACAATGATAATCACAAGATCAGGCGTCAAGCAGAGCAATTTCCCAAATAAAGGGAGAGTTTTTCAGAGCAGGTATTTGTTGTCTGTGAGTGTAGCAAAAGATGTATTCAATGGCATCCAAGGGCTATTCGGAAGGTTATGCCGAGGAATATAAAAAAACCAGAGAAAATGCCATGGCAGATTTGATTGAACAAGCAGAAGCATTACAAGGCGATGCCATTGTCAATTTATCCGTTGCGTATGACCAATTTGTGAACGCTGATATGCTTTGCGTGGTGGTTACGGCATATGGAACGGTGGTCGCGCTGCAGGAAAAGCAAATGATTTGGATGCGTTTTCACAAATGGTATATCATCAAACAAAGAAAAGCGGATGGGATAGAGAAGCTGTTGCTGAAACAGGAGGAAGACCAACACTGTTCTTAAACAGCAAAAAAGCGACAGCGATGGTTGAAACGAAATGGAAATATCTGCTCAAGGAGAGTATAAAAAAGATATGATGCGGTGAATTTTCCGTTGGAAAACAGAGGTTTTCTCTTGACAGAATGTGACAGAACTTCTATACTGTCTTATACATTTTCAGAGATAGGTTTGTGCAAAGGAGGTGGAATGATGCCGAAAATTGGGATGCGTATGGTAAAAACAGCGATCGCAGTCGCCATTTGTTTGGCGATTTATCAACTGCGGGGAGAACAGGGTGTTCCAGTGTTTTCTACCATTGCAGCTTTGATTTGTATGCAGCCACAGGTGGAAAATAGCGTAACGGTGGCGTTTAACCGTATCGTTGGCACATTGATTGGTGCGGCGATGGGGCTTTTGGTGCTGTATCTTCTGCAATGGATTCCAGAGGCATATGATTGGATGTCCGGCTTAGTCATTTCCTTAGCAATGATCCCAACGTTGTATTTGACAGTTGTATTGAAAAAAACCGGAGCAGCAGCCATGGCCGGTGTTGTACTGCTGAGTGTTACATTGGCGGAAAGTATGTATGGTCCGGTGATTGACGCATTGAACCGTTCTTTTGAAACTATTGTTGGAATTGTGGTATCGTTGGTGGTTAATGTAGTACATTTACCAAGACAGCGTAGAGAAGAGTTTTTCTTTGTAACTGGATTTGACGGTGCATTGTACCATGAGAAAAATCATATGAGCCCATACAGTGTATTTGAGTTGAACCAAATGTTAAACGACGGCATAAAATTCACCATTGCCACGGAACGTACGCCAGCTTCTCTGATGTCGGAATTAGGAGATTTGCATCTGAAGCTGCCCGTGATCGCTATGGATGGTGCGGTATTATATGACTTAAACGAAAAACGTTATCTTGCTTGCAATGGATTGTCTAAGGAAATGACGCAGCGTATCTGTGATTTGCTGCGGAAAAAAGAGTTGCATTATTTTCTGAACGTGGTGCTGCAGGATGTACTGCTGATTTATTATCATGAATTTCGCAATGAAGAAGAACAGAAGCTGTATGAACGGGCAAGGTCATCCCCATACCGGAATTATGTATATGGGGATGTGCCGGAAGAAGGTATTCCGGTGTATTTTCTGTTGGTTGTGAAAAAGGAAGATGCCGACGCGGCACAGCAGGAAATTCAACAACTGGAAGGTGCAGAAGAACTGCTTTTTTTGCGGGATACTTCAGAAACACCGGAAGGCTACTGCCATTTGAAGATTTATCATAAAAATGCAACAAAGGAATATATGGTGCGCCGATTGTTAGAAAATGTAACCGGTATGGGCAATCGAAAAGTAGTGGCATTCGGCAGCAACAAAAACGATGTATCTCTGATGCAGTGGGCGGACCTGTCTTATGCAACAGCGGAGGCAAGTGCTGATGTAAAAGCGGCAGCAGATTATCAACTGCGAGGAAAAGGCGGGGACAGTATTGTCAGAACCATCTTACATTTATATGAACCGTTGTTATGGGAAAAGGTTCCGGTCAGACGCAGAGTGGAGAGAGGAGAATCGGATCAATGAGCGAAACACAGACAATGTTTGCCCGGGCAGAAAAGATATTGGGCGTCGAGGCGATGATGCGGCTGCACCATGCGCGTGTGGCACTGTTTGGATTAGGTGGAGTAGGCTCCTTTGCTGCGGAAGCGCTGGCACGAGGCGGCATTGGACATTTGACGCTGGTAGACGGCGATACGGTTAGCTTGACCAATCTCAACCGCCAATTGATTGCGCTGCATAGTACCATTGGGCGATATAAAACGGAGGTCATGGCGGAGCGGATCAGAGACATTTCGCCAGATACGGAAATTTTGACCCATGCAGTGGTATATGGTTGGGATAATCGGACTTTGCTGGACTTTGCGCAATATGATTATATTGTAGACGCGGTGGATATGGTGACGGCGAAATTGCTGCTGATTGAACAGGCAAAGCAAGCGGGGGTGCCGATTATCAGCTGTATGGGTACCGGCAACAAGCTGGATCCGTCTCGATTTGAAGTGGCGGATATTTCACAGACATCGGTGTGTCCTCTGGCAAAGGTGATGCGAAGAGAGTTAAAGCAGAGGGGAATTCGAGATGTGAAAGTGGTTTATTCCACAGAACAGCCAAGAAAACCAAATGTGCACAAAGCGGATGAGAGAACGCCGGGCAGCCTGTCGTATGTGCCGCCAGTAGCGGGAATGCTGTTGGCAGGAGCTGTCATTCGTCATATCGCGCAGGTAGAATAAAATAGACGAAGACCGATGTGGAGTACATCGGTTTTTTTCTGGTGGAAAAAGCAGAAAAGTGGAGGAAATCTTACAAGAAGGAAGCGAATTTCTTATATTTTTCTGAAACATTGCCATTTCGCTTGAAATGGAAAAATTTTTTCGATACAATAAAGATACCAAACAACCGAATGATACCCAATCATATTGCGGCAAAAACAGGAGGGTTTTGATATGAAAAAAGGATTTGGATGGGTAGCCATCTGTCTGGTGGTATGGACTGCTTTTTGTCTGGCGGGCTGTGGAACAACGGAAGCGGTTGAAACTGAGGATGTGCAAAATGCGGATGTAGCGGCATTGATCGAAGAGGCAAGGCAAAACTTGGAAGAAGCAGAAAATTATACCGGTGCATTGAATGTGGTTTCCCGTATGGAAGATTCTGAGGATAATACGGAAGTTTCCATTGCGTTCTGTCAGGAGCCGCTGCAGATGAAAGTGGAAAGTGTCAATACATTTGACGGTCAAACCAATACGACTCAGACATACCTGGATGACGATACAGATGAAGGAATCAATATGTACATGAACTATAACGGACAATGGACTGAGATGATGTTGACAGAAGAAGCGGCAATGGAAAGCATGCAGATATATGATGTTCGGGAGAATATGAATTTACTGTTGCAGTATGCGACAAATTGGATGGAAATCACAAACGAAGGCAGACAGATTACGCTTAGTGCAGTTGTACCGGCAGAGCATGTGTACGATGTTGTAGAAGGCGGGAAATTGCTGTATCAAGCAGGGATGAGCGGTATGGCAGAGACATATTATGCAGGGGTATCGGATGTACCTGTTACAGTTGTGTTGAAAGAAGCAACCGGTGAACCGGTGTCCTGTTCCATGGATCTGGCAAAGACACTGCAAACAGTAACAGATAATGTATTGCGGGAACTGCAAGCTGAAGGAGAAGGATTTTCGGTTCAGGAATATCGCATTACGATGGATATTTCTCAGTTAGGCAGCACACAGCCTATTGAAATTCCAACAGAAGCGCATAAAGCAATTAACTATGAACTGGAAATTTCGGATATGCAGCAGACCCAAAATGCAGATGCATAACGAATGAAAAAAGGCAGGATAAGCGGACTATGTGGAAAGAGACACATAGCCGTTTTTCTGTATGATTAAATTTTTCGGAAGAAAATACGATATTTCCATTGATATTGGAAAGTATAGTGCAGACAGATGCGACAGAATGCGGTATAATAAGGAAGATTTGAGAAAAACAGTATAGAAAAGGAGAAGCAGCATGATTGCAGCACAGGGTGTTAGTTTACAGTATGGTGGACGCGTACTGTTTCAGGATGTGAATATCAATTTTACAAAAGGAAATTGTTATGGATTGATTGGTGCCAATGGTGCCGGAAAATCTACATTTTTGAAAATTCTTTCTGGTGAAATAGAGCCCAATAAAGGCTCTGTATTTATTACACCGGGCGAACGTATGGCAGTACTCAAGCAAGACCATTTTATGTTCGATGAGTTTGATGTAGTGGAAGCTGTATTATATGGGCATAAACGGCTGTATGACATTATGAAGGAGAAAGAGGCGTTATATGCCAAAGAAGACTTTACGGATGAAGACGGAATAAAGGTATCGGAATTAGAAGGTGAGTTTGCGGAATTGGATGGATGGTCTGCGGAATCCAATGCAGAAATTTTGCTCAATGGTTTGGGAGTAACCAATGAATTTCATTATGTGAAGATGAAAGAATTGACTGGTACGCAAAAGGTGAAAGTACTGTTGGCGCAGGCGTTATTTGGCAATCCGGATATTTTGCTGCTGGACGAGCCGACCAACCATTTGGATTTACATGCCATTCGCTGGCTGGAAAATTTCTTGATGGATTTTGAAAATACAGTGATTGTGGTATCCCACGACAGGCATTTTTTAAATAAAATCTGCACCAATATTGCCGATATTGATTATGGGAAAATTACGATGTATGTAGGAAACTATGATTTCTGGTACAGCTATACGCAGATGACCCAGCGGCAGCTGAAAGACCAAAATAAGCGGACAGAACAGAAGATCAAGGAGCTGCAGGAATTTATTCAGCGCTTCAGCGCCAATGCTTCCAAAGCGAAGCAGGCAACCAGCAGGAAGAAGCTGTTGGATAATCTGCAGATGGATACCATCAAGCCGTCTTCCCGCCGTTATCCGTTCTGTAGTTTTAAGCAGGACAGAGAGGTTGGAAATGATGTATTGCTGGTAGAGGGGCTGTCAAAGACGATTGACGGCAAGAAGGTGTTGGATGGCGTCAGCTTTATGATTCGTCCCAATGACAAAGTGGCGTTTGTCGGAACAGATGAAATTGCCAGAACGACATTGTTCCGCATTTTGATGGGTGAGATTGAGCCGGATGAAGGAACATTCAAATGGGGGATTACCACCAAAACAGCATATTTTCCGAAGGATAATTCTGAGTACTTTGATGGCTGTCAGGATTCTCTGATCGAGTGGCTGCGTCCCTTTGCTAAAGAAGGGGAGCAGTATGATTCAGACATCCGTGGTTGGCTGGGTAGAATGCTCTTTAGCGGAGAGGAGGCTTTGAAAGAAGCAAGTGTGCTGTCTGGCGGTGAGCGTGTACGTTGTATGCTGTGCAAAATGATGATGAGCGGTGCGAATGTAATGATTCTGGATGAGCCAACCAACCATTTGGACTTGGAATCCATTACAGCGCTGAATGAAGGGTTGATGGAGTATAAAGGAACACTGCTGTTTGATTCCCATGACCATCAGTTTACTCAGACGATTGCCAACCGAATCATTGAGATCCTGCCCGGCGGAATCATCGACCGGGAAATGACCTTTGATGAATATATTGAAAATGAGGACATTGATGCAATCAGAAAACGTATGTGTGGAGAGGAGTAAGGAGCATGATTAACGGAAAAATTGACTTAAGAAGCGACACAGTAACAGTACCGACTGAACAGATGCGGCAGGCGATGTGTACGGCGGTGGTCGGCGATGATGTGTACGGCGACGACGCGACGGTGAATGAGCTGGAAGCGCTGGCGGCGGAAATGATGGGTAAAGAGGCAGGATTATTCTTGCCAAGCGGCGTGATGAGCAATCAGCTGGCTTTGTTTACCCATGTGAACCGTGGACAGGAAGTGATTTTACCGGATAATTGCCATATTGTCGCCCATGAAGCAGGCGCTGCGGCGATAATTGCCGGGGCACAGTTGCGTACGGTGCAGAATGTCAATGGAGAAATGCCGCTGGATATCGTGGAAAAATATATCCGCAAAGACCCTAACGACATCCATCAGCCGACGACGGCATTGATCACTTATGAAAACGCGGATTCGGACGGACAGGTGCGGTCCTTGGAATATATGAAAAGGGTACGGGAACTGGCGGATCGATATCATTTGCCGGTGCATTTGGACGGCGCACGGATTTTTAATGCCGCAACGGTACTGGGTGTGGAAGCCAAAGAGATTGCGCAGTATGCAGATACGATATCTGTCTGCCTCTCCAAAGGGTTATGCGCGCCTGTGGGCTCTGTTCTGGTTGGCAGCAAGGAATTCATTGCACAGGCAAGAAGAAAGCGGAAAATCATTGGCGGCGGGATGCGCCAAGTGGGGATTTTGGCGGCAGCAGGCAAAATTGCACTGACAGAAATGTCCAAACGTTTGGGAGAGGACCATGCCAATGCGGCATACATGGCGGATGCCCTTAGTACGGTTCAAGGGCTGGAAGTGTATAAAGAACGTCAGCAAATCAATATGGTATTCTTCCGGTTGAAAGAATATCCGCTGACTTCAGCGGAACTGGTGCGTTATCTGGCGGAGCACAATGTGGTGATCAATGGGGAAGACAACGGTATAATGCGTTTTGTTACCCATAAATACGTCAGCAGAGAAGAAATTGATCAAGTGGTAGATTTGATGAAACGGGTTGGTTGATATGTTATGGCGAAGATATTTTTGGTATTGGGTTTCGGATTTGCTGTAGGCTTCTGCGGCATTTTGAAAGAAAAAGGGCTAAGAATCAACGCCAAACTGCAAACATTCTGGCTGATGCTGCTGATTTTCTGTATGGGTGTCAGCATTGGCAGAAACAAAGAAATCATTGGTGCTTTGCCGTCTTTGGGCGGTAAGGCACTTTTGTATGCATGTTTGGCGGTAGTCGGATCGGTTGCGGCAGTTTGGATGTTGGTACGTGTGTGTATGAAAAAGGAGCGGGACCGTTGAGTAAATGGATATTATTGATGTTGGTTCTAGGAATCGGCGCAGGTATGGGAATGCCAGAAGCATTCAGCGGTTTTTTGGATGCGGCATCTTCTTATATGCTGTTGATTCTGTTGTTTTCGGTCGGCGTGGATATCGGTGCAAATCGAGGGGTGTTTGCACAGATACGGCAGTTAGGGCTGCGGATATTGGTGATCCCTCTAGGGGTAATCTTGGGGTCTTTGGCTGGCGGCGCTCTGGGCGCGGTGTTGCTGCAAGCCGATGTAACAGAAGGACTTGCCATTGTGTCCGGGTTGGGATGGTACAGTTTGTCCGGCATTTTGATGACGGAAGCGGGAAATCCCATGGGCGGCGCAATTTCATTCCTATCCAACGTATTTCGAGAAGTCCTGACGTTTTTGACGGTACCTTTTTTGGCGAAAAAACATCCATATGCTGCCATTGCGCCTGCCGGTGCGACGGCGATGGATACGACGCTGCCGCTACTGAGTCATTATACGGATGGAGAGACAGCAGTTCTGGCATTTGTCAGCGGCGTTTGCTGCACTTTGGCAATGCCCATGTTGGTGCCATTGTTTTGCAGCTGACAGCGGCTTTGGATGACCAAAAGGAAGAAAAGGCTGTTGTACATGGATCTTTTACGCAGAAAAAAAGGCAGGGAATTGGTGGATTTTATAGAACAGGAAAGGAAGGGAGGCATATTGCGCACATGATATGCAGAAAGTTGCGCCAGAACGTGCAATAGGAACGGAAAAATGTGTTGACAAAGTACCAAATTTGTATTATACTAGCTAAGTCGCGAAAAATGACAAATCTCATATGCGGATGTGGCGGAATTGGCAGACGCGCTAGATTCAGGTTCTAGTGGGCATTGCGCCCGTGCAGGTTCAAGTCCTGTCATCCGCAGTTTGAGTCGGACAATGGTTGCCTATATTGCCTTGTCTGAACAGGACAACAGAGGGAGTGCTTTGTATAGACAGGGCATTCTCTTTGTTTTTATTGTTTTTATCTGAGCAGACAGTTTTTGTTAGATAGGAGAGACACAAGAACTTAGGAGTATCCTTTTTCTCAAAACGCCGATACCGGATCGCGCGGGACGAGGCATGATTTTATTGGCTGCAAGAAAGAATCACAGAGTTGCTTTTTCAAAAAGTGTTGACAAATAGAAGAAAATGTAGTATTCTAACAAAGCAAGCTTTGTATTGAATTTTATACAATCTGCGGATGTGGCGGAATTGGCAGACGCGCTAGATTCAGGTTCTAGTGGGCATTGCGCCCGTGCAGGTTCAAGTCCTGTCATCCGCATCTGTGTTAAGACGATTGCGTAAGCGATGGTCTTTTTTCTATTTGCAGTAAAAAGGAAATGATTTTGCTGTGGATGGAAAGGAAACAGAAGGCGACTATCCGTGCGCAAAGACAAGGAGAATCGCAAGAAGCAGAAGCGGTCGGAGCGCAGACTAACATCTGCGGAGCAGAATAGGAACCCTGCATTGGAAGCGAAACGGCATAAACGGAAACAAAGGACTTATGCTGGTGGAACGGATGCCTCATGCATGGTATGGCAATGTCATGGCTTTGCTGTTGACTGCGCCGATTGTTGTACTTTCAGGCATTTGTTATGCGTGGCGCAATCCTGTGGCAGGAAACATCGCGGTATCTGAAAATATATTGGTGTGATTGGCACTGCTTTTTGACTTGATTGTCGTACATGAGGGAATTCGTGGATTATTCTGGAGTTTCTTTGTACCAAATGATTGGCAGGATATTTCCTTTGGAATGATCTGATGCTGGATTGCATTTGCCGCCGGAATTGAAAAAGTGGCAGTGCCTGTTCGGTGCGGTAATGCCAACAGGGTACTATTGGGCATACTGCCTGCAATTGCGGCTATTTTGGTGGGGAATGGCATGTTGTTTTTACTGGGAGCGATGATGATTTTGGGCGGTGGTGGAGATTTGGCGAGACGGTGGAAGCTGTTGACCTACCGCAGCGATGCGCAGGAACAAAAATATTTAGATTGTCCCTATGCGGCAGGATTGGTAATTTTTGAGCGGCGGATATCATTTTTCAAAAAAAGGTGTTGACAAAGAACGGTTTTTATATTATGATAGTCAAGCAAGTTCAAAACAAGTATCTGCGGATGTGGCGGAATTGGCAGACGCGCTAGATTCAGGTTCTAGTGGGCATTGCGCCCGTGCAGGTTCAAGTCCTGTCATCCGCATACAACAAAAAAAGAGTTGTCTAAAAGGCAGCTCTTTTTTTGTTGTATGGGATTACGCGCAAACATTTCGCAGCGCTTCCTGTACTTGTGTGCGGATTTCTTCCAATGTTTTATCCAGTGCCGCCGCCAATTCGCCAAAGCTGATGTGTTCCGCTTGTTTCAAATACCGTTGTTCTGTCTGAGAGATTTTTTTCCCGATACGAGCATTTTCGGCAGATTTCATATAAATGGATTTGACCATTTGCAGATACTGCATGCAGTCATGGGTGTTGAGGATTTCGGTATAATGTGCGACGGTTTGTTTGGGATCGTGACTGTGATAGGGTGCAGCAGGAAGCTCTGCCAGAGATTCCAGATACATACGTGCCTGTGCGGCAGTAATGAGTGGTCGGATACAGGCGCAGGTTTGTACAGAGACATGGATGATTTCCGCGACAGGGGAAAATAATGGAATCAAGGTATAATACTCCTTATGGCAATCTGGCATATGCGGCAGCGGTGCAATATCTGTGATCCGGCAGACCCCTGTACTGCCATATACGATCAAATCGTTTTTGCGATACATGCGAACACTCCTTTCTGTCTTTTTTGAAATATCTTTTTCTGATAGCATTTCCCAAAAGATTCCTTTTTATTCAGTGTAACACTTTCTTTCCTGAAAAATCAAAGGAAAACCAATGCAAAATATGATTTTTGTGAAAGCTTCATGAGAACATAATCAGATGATTTTATGAAAAATTACTAGTACCGATTGGTAAAACTGGACAATATCTTTCGTCAAAAAAAAGAACTTGCCTCCGATATGAGGCAAGCTCTTTTGAGAATAAGGAAATGCAATGGAAAGCGTTTACAGCTGCATCTCCAATTTTTTGCGCATGGCTTCGATTTGTGCATCGGTCAGCTCCAGTGGTTGATAATGGATCTGAATCCCATCATTTTCATACCGAGGGATCAGATGCAGATGGAAATGGAAGACCGTTTGTCCGGCTATTGTGCCGTTGTTCTGCATGACATTCATATGCTCAAAGCCAAGGCGTGTTTTCATTTCTCTGGCAATCAGCGCAGCAAGACGGAACAGTCTGCCTGCTTTATCTGGATCAATTTCAAAGAGGTTGGCAACATGCTCTTTGACTAGGATCAGGACATGTCCTTCATTTGCTGGAAAACGATCTAAAATGACTTTGAATTCATCATTTTCGTATATGGTGGCGGAAGAAAATGCGCCAGAAACAATATTACAGAAAATACAGTCGCTCATAATGCTTCATCCTTTCGTCGTTCATTATGGTAACAGTATAGCACGAAAGGAGTGGGATTGCACTGGTTTTTGCTCAAAAATATTTGCTGAATAAATACGTCAGTGCGTTGACATGGTTTTGTTTATCCGTGATAATTTCAAAAAAAGTGTCTCGCAGTTGTCCGCTGGGAACGGCAAGAAAGAAATTGCGGTAAAAATCCACTTCGTCCAACTCCTGCAACAGGGTTTCCTCCAAATATTCCGCAGGTTGAAGCTGTTCTGTGGTAGACGGCGTTTGGTCGGCAGAAGGCATTTCTGGAGTTTGCCCAGTGATCAAAAACAGCGCCTCCCGCAGTTGCTTTAAGTGCTTTTGCTCATCCAAATACATGGATTTGATGATGTCTGCAGAAGGTGTCAAAATATCGGCTTCCATCAGCAGTCGATGATAACGCTGTGCCATCTGCGCCGTTTCTTCTACGGCAATTTGCAGCAAAGCCAGCAGGCGGCTGTCCTCAGCCAGTTCTGTTAGGGCAGGGTCTCTAGTTTCTCTGGTGGTCAGGGAATGGCTGCGATAAAGCTGTGTATTGCGGTTATATGGATACATAATGGGTCAGGCTCCTTTTTTCTTGTTTTTCTATTATGTGTATGCGCCGAAATGCAGATACTTGCGTGAAAAAACGAAAAAACAGAGGAGCGGCAGGAATTTTTGTGTGGAAGCGGATAAGGTTTTCTGTTATGATAGAACACAGCGAAGAATAGGATAGAACAGAGGTGACTTTCACAATGAAACGAATTGTGTTAACAGGCGGCGGTACAGCCGGGCATGTGACGCCAAATCTGGCATTGCTGCCATTGCTGCGGGAAGAAGGTTGGGAGGTGCTCTATATCGGTTCGGAAACCGGCATAGAAAAAAAGTTGATGGAGGAGGCTGGTGTGCCATACTATAGTGTGCCCACAGGAAAACTGCGGCGGTATTTATCCAAGCAGAATCTGACAGATATGTTTCAGGTAGTAAAAGGCGTGCGGGAAGCAGGAAGACTGCTGAAAAAACTGAAACCGGATGTTGTATTTTCCAAAGGCGGCTTCGTGGCTGTGCCTGTCATCATGGGAGCGAAGAAGAATCATATCCCGGTGATTGTCCATGAATCCGATCTGACGCTCGGTTTGGCAAATAAGATTGCGATGCCCTTTGCACAGACAGTATGTACGACGTTTCCAGAAACACTGAGATATCTTCCGAAAGGAAAAGGAGTACATACCGGAACGCCTATTCGCAGAGAGTTGTTTACCGGCAGTCGGGAGAGAGGGCTGCGTCTGTGCGGATTTGAGGGAACCAAACCAGTTTTGCTGCAAATGGGAGGTTCCTTAGGAGCCGTAAAAATCAATGACTGCCTGCGGGAAGCGTTGCCATCGTTACTGGAGACGTTCGACATCATTCATTTGTGCGGAAAAGGACATGCGGAAGAAAGATTACAGAAAAAGGCAGGATATTGCCAGTTTGAATATGTCACAGATGAGCTGGCTGATTTGTTTGCGGCGGCGGATGTGCTGATTTCCCGAGCAGGGAGCAATGCCATCGCGGAATTTCTGGCGCTGAAAAAGCCCAATCTTCTGATCCCCCTTTCGCGGAGCGCCAGCCGGGGTGATCAGATCCTAAATGCAGCGTCCTACGAAAAGCAGGGATTTTCCATGGTATTGCAGGAAGAAGAGATGACACCGGCGACATTGGAAGAACGAGTACAAAGGCTTTATGCAGACCGTGCCAAATATATACATGCTATGGAGCAAAGTGCGCAAAACAACGGTGTAGAGGCAGTGATGGCGCAGATACGCCAATTTTAATAAAGATTTAAGAAAATCGAATTGACATGGACTTTTGGGATGTACTACAATATTTTTTGTGCACGTATGTACCGTGCAGAATACGGATGATCAGGAGGAATGACCTATGAAAAGATATATCGGATTATTGCTGACCGGTATATTGGCGCTGACGGCAGCCGGCTGCGGTGCGCAAACCCAGTCGGAAACCCGTACGGATCAAGAGTTGGCAGGAGAAGTAAACGATACCATTTTACAGGCGGAAATGCCGGCAGAAGGGGAAGAAATTGCGGTAATTACGACGTCTGAGGGTGTCATTAAGATGCGTCTGTTCCCGGAGGAAGCGCCCAAGGCGGTGGAAAATTTTCAAACACTGGCAAAATCCGGATATTATGACGGTTTGACATTCCATCGTGTGATTGAAGATTTTATGGTGCAGACCGGAGACCCGACCGGTACGGGCAGTGGTGGAGAAAGCTGCTGGGGAGAATATTTTGAGGATGAAGTATCTCCGAATCTGCATTTTTATAACGGCGCGGTAGCTATGGCCAATCGCGGACCGGATACCAATGGCAGCCAGTTCTTTATTGTACAGGCAAAAACGGCAACGGAGGATTATCTGAATGCGTTGGAAGATGCCAGAGATAATCCGGAAAATGAGGAAGCGGTAGGCATTACCATCCAAGATACGTTCTATACGCTTAGTCAAATTTTCCCAGAACAGGTGATGGCGTATTATCGGGAGCACGGCGGAGCTGTGCATCTGGAATATGTTTTTGGAAATGCGTATACCATTTTTGGTCAGGTGATTGAAGGAATGGATGTTGTGGATGCCATTGCGGCGGTAGAAGTGGATGAAAATGATAAGCCGCTGGAAGATGTCATTGTGGAACAAATTACGTTTGAGCCATATACAGCGGAGTAAGTGTGGGATTGGAAGGACAGGAAGATGAGAAAGAAATTTGCTTTGATGTTACTGTTGGTATGTGGTATGCTGATGACGGCGGCATGTGGAAAAGAAGCTGTAGCACAGCAGGAGGTATCCTATCAGATGACTTTCATCAATGATACGGGAAAAGACGCTGCACAGCTGCAGATTCGTCCCACGGAGGATTATGATTGGACGGATAATCTGCTGAAAGAAGCATTTTGGCAGAATGGATATGAAGTACCAGTTTCCTTAAGCGGTACAGTACCGGTGACAGATGCCGGCTGGCAGGTGCGCATGGTATTTGCGGATGGAACAGAACAGATTTGGGAAGCGGTGGCACTTCAAGATGGCAGCACGATGACATTTTCGCTGGAAAACGGTGAAGGGGCTGTAACATATGCGCAAGAGCTGCCAGAATCCCCTGCAGATTCAGAGGACAGCAATGCGCTGCAGGATCCTATGGAGAATGAGGAAATAGAAAATCAGTAAGAAAAGAAGCGGTTTTTTCGGGATAACGAAAAAACCGCTTCTTTTGGAATTGTAAGAAAGAATTAAGACAAATGCATGGGAATTTCTAAGATTTTTGCGTTAGGATAAAAACGGAGTGTATGTAACAACCCTTTCTACTTTTTTCTAGAGGAAGATGCGATTCTTTCTCATGTGTGTCATAAAAGGATAGCGGAGGAAAGGACGGCAAGGAGGCGATACTGCATGAAAGAAAAGAAAGAAAAAGTAATGGTTCTAGTAAGAGCAGATGAGGAATCCCGGCGTTTTTTGGAACTTGCCTATAACGCGGCTGCTGCCAGCGGAGGGGAATTTTATATATTATATGTGGCAAAGGGAGCAAATGTTTTGGAAAGCGGCACAGATCTGTATTGTCTGCAGGAGGTGGTATCCTATGGATGCCATTTGGGCGCGCAGGTACACATTTGTTGCGACGAAGATCCGGAAACGTACATCGGACAGTTTATCCGAGCAAAAGGAATTACACAGATTTTATTGGAACCGTTGCGAAAATCAATGAGAAAGAATGTCTGGACAGAATGGGTGCAGCGAATTTGCGCGTTGCTGCCGCCGGGAACAGCGCTTTTGACAGAGGCAGAAGCGCCGCAAGCCAGCCTAATATAAAGAGCAGTTGATTTTGTGGAAGCAACGAACGACCCGCGGGGCGGTATTTCAGCAAAAGTATCAGAGTAAGATGGTTTAGCGGAGTGTATGTTTGAAAAGAGAGCAGGCTGCACTCCGTTGTTTTGTTTTTATTTGTTTTTATTAGAAGAGAGAAGGGCTACTGTGTATGTAAGAAGAAACAAAACCGTTTTTAGATAAGGCAGATATGTACAGATTGGGTGGGCAGCCGGGAGAATTGCTATTTTTTGTTGCAAATCCACGCAAATTATATTATGATTCAAAGAGTGGATTTTTCTATTGAAAATCTGAACTGAGACATAAAGGAGAGAATGAACATGAGTTTGTATGAAAGCTGGATGGAAAAGGCGTTTTCCAAAGAAGGCAGAAGTGTGGATGCGATTTGGGATGCATATTTGCCCAAGGAACAGCACATTTACGAATATATTCTGGCTGAGAAGGTAAATCGGCTGGAAGGTACGGTAACAGAATTGGCAAAACGTTTTTCTATGACTGCGGAGGAAATTGTGGCGTTTGTAGATGGTATCAATGATGCGCTGCCAGTACCGTATGAAATGAACGAACTGACAGAAGAAAGCAATATTGTGCTGGAGATTGACTTTGAACGCCTGTTCAAAAAAATGGTGGAATATCATGCGGAGCATTTGTACCAACTGCCTCAGTGGGACGGTATTTTTGACGCGGACACCAGAAAAAGACTGACCTTGGAACAAAAACGCTCTCGTACTGTTGTGAAAGAGAAAAAAATTGGACGCAATGACCCCTGTCCCTGTGGCAGCGGAAAAAAATACAAAAAATGCTGCGGAGCAAACCTGTAATCTTATGGATACCATACTGCGAAAGGTAGACCCTCAGCAGCCGGATGCCGCTGTGATCCGACAGGCGGCAGATATTCTGCGGGCAGGCGGGCTGGTGGCGTTTCCGACGGAAACGGTATATGGCTTGGGTGGGAATGGACTGGACCCTGAAGCCTGCCGCAGCATTTATCTGGCGAAGGGCAGACCTTCCGATAATCCGCTGATATTGCATATCTCCCAACTCAGTGAATTGCGTCCCATTGTACGGGAGATTTCTCAAACAGCGCAAGTATTGATGGAAGCATTTTGGCCGGGACCGTTGACGCTGATTTTTCCAAAGACGGATATTGTGCCGGATGCAGCAACGGGCGGGCTGGATACGGTAGCAGTACGTTTTCCGTCGCATCCGGTTGCCATGGCGCTGATTCGCGCGGCGGGGCTGCCTATTGCGGCGCCCAGCGCCAATCTGTCTGGAAAACCCAGTCCCACGCGTGCTGCGCATGTAGCAATGGATTTGGATGGGAAAATTGGCATGATACTGGATGGCGGTGCGGCAGAATGGGGATTGGAATCCACCATTGTAGATGTTTCTGTTACGCCGCCGATGATTCTGCGACCGGGCGCAATTACCAAAGAGATGATGGAACCGTTGGTAGGAAAGGTTGATGTGGATCCTGCCATATTGCAAAAACCGGAAGAAGGGATGCAGCCAAAGGCGCCTGGAATGAAATATACGCATTATGCTCCAAAAGCAGAGGTATATTTGGTGCGTGGCGAGCAGACCTGTGAGATCATCAACCGTTTGGCGAAAAAGGAGCAGGAAATGGGCAGGAAAGTGGGAGTATTGGCAACAGATGAACGCAGAAGGGGCTACGAAGCGGATATTGTGCTTTCCGTGGGCAGCCGAAACTGTTTAGAAGAAGTGGGCGCGAACCTGTTTTGGGCGCTGCGGGAATTTGATCGGCTGAGCATAGATACGGTATATGCGGAAACATTCCCCATTGATGGAGAGGGAATGGCAATTATGAATCGTCTGCAGAAATCCGCCGGCTACCGCTGGATAGAAGAATAGGATGCGAAAGGAGCAAATGAATATGATAGCATTGGGCTGTGATCATGGCGGTTATCCTTTGATGAAAGAAGTGATCGCGTATTTGGATGCAAATGGGATTGCATATCATAATTATGGGACGTTTTCAGAAGAATCCGTAGATTATCCCGTATATGCAAAGTTGGTTGCGCATGCCGTTGCAGATGGCGTGTGTGAAAAGGGTATTTTGATTTGCGGGACAGGCATTGGAATTTCTATTGCTGCCAATAAAGTCAAGGGGATTCGTGCGGCGCTTTGCGGTGATGTATTCTCCGCAAAAGCTACCAGAGAGCATAACGATGCGAATATTTTGGCTTTAGGAGCTCGCGTGACTGGTCCTGGACTGGCGTTGGAAATTGTGAAAGCGTTTTTGGAAACCCCTTTTTCCAATGACGAACGTCATATCAGACGAATCCGTCAAATTGAGGACTGAGAAAGGAAGAAGAAGATGAGCAAATTATTTGTGTCGGAGCATCCGCTGATACAAAGCAAAATGGCTTTGTTGCGAGATGAGCGGACGGGCGCAAAAGAGTTTCGGGAAATCATTGGAGAAGTGGCGATGCTGCTTTCTTATGAAGCAACCAGAGAACTTCCTTTGAAAGAAATGACGGTGCAGACGCCGGTGGATTTGGCGAAGTGCTGTGTGATAGATACAAAGCTTGCCATTGTACCGATTTTACGTGCGGGGATTGGTATGACGGAAGGGTTGCTGCGCTTGATGCCAACCGCGAAGGTGGGACATATTGGATTATATCGAGATCCAGAAACATTGCAGCCGGTGGAATACTACTGCAAATTGCCGACAGACATTGCCCAGAGAACCGTTTTTCTGACAGACCCCATGCTGGCAACTGGAGGAACTGCAGAAGCGGCAATTGGATTTTTGAAAGAAAAAGGCGTGAAGCGGATTATCTTTTTATGTATTCTAGCTGCGCCGGATGGCGTGAAGAAAATACAGCAGGCGCATTCGGATGTAGATATTTATGCGGCGGCATATGACCCGAAATTAAACGATCACGGATATATTGTTCCCGGCTTGGGCGATGCGGGCGATCGTATCTTTGGCACGAAATGATATTGGTTCTTCATTGCGGTGATTTGCCGAGTCGGTTAGGAGTGAAGGTTTTTGGTAGAGCATAACTGGTTGTTATATATTGCGGCATTTGCCTGTGCGTTTGCCATTACGCTGGTTACCACACCGTTTGCCAAATGGCTGTCTGTCAAAGCGGGCGCGATTGATTATCCTAAAAATCGCGGCGTACATACCAAACCCATGCCGCGTATGGGCGGCGTGGCGATTGTGCTGGGATTTTTGATTACCGTATTGATGGTCTATTATTTCGATCGCAGCATGAATCCAAAGCAATTTGCCGGTTTTTTGATTGGTGCATTGCTGATTGCTGGATTGGGTGTCGTGGATGACATGAAGAATTTGCCGGCAAAACTGAAGTTTTGCGTACAGATTGTTGCTGCGTTGATTGTGATTTTTTCTGGCACCCGAATTCAGATTGTATTGTGGCCGGTAACAGCGGCGCTGCAAACATTCAGTATTCCCATTACGCTGATTTGGATTGTCGGTGTAACCAACGCGGTGAATTTGATTGACGGTTTGGACGGTTTGGCAGCCGGTGTAACTGGGATTGCGGCGTTAAGCCTGATGGTGCTGTGTATCATTACGGGAACGAAGACGGCGGTCGTACTGACGGCAGCACTGGCAGGTGCATGCTTGGGATTTTTGCCGAGAAATTTTAATCCGGCGGAAATTTTTATGGGCGATACCGGTTCCACGTTTTTGGGTTTTGTGCTGGCGGTGACCAGTATTTTGGGCGTATTTAAGGGATATGCACTCTTGGCATTGATTGTGAGTATTTTGTGTGTTGGGCTGCCGATCTTTGATACAATTTTTGCGATGCTGCGCCGGATGGCAAAGCATCAGCCGATTATGCAGGCGGATCGCGGACACTTGCATCATAAACTGATTGATCATGGATTTAGTCAGAAAAAAGCTGTGTTGATTATGTATGCCATTAGTTTGCTGCTTGGATTACTGGCAATCTTTATTGCGGTGAAGGATTCCCGTATCTTTGTGGTGGCGTTGTTGACGGTGATTGGGCTGAGCTTCATCATTTATTATTTCAATGCCCATATCCGAAATAAAAATCAGTGATACGGCAAAGGCTGTCGGAATCAGGAAGGGAAAGATTTCTTGCGTACAAGAAGTTTTTCCCTTCCTGTTATTTTTTGATTAAAATACCTTAAGACATGGGTATTCTTGTCCGAATGAAGGATTTATGGTATAATAGCGGCACAAAAAGGCGTCTGGACATCTTGGAAGGAGGGAGTGCAATGGCGGAAGAGATTCGTATATCCAGAGCGTTTATTGAACAGGAACTGCCTCAGGCTCCGCCGTTGTATGTGTCTGTTTTTTTGATGACACAGGCGATTGGGCAAAAGGCGGCGGAAGTGGCACATGCTTTGGATATTCTGGAGAGCGATGTGTTGCGGGCGTGGAAATATTGGCAGGAGAGAGGGTATCTGTTGGAAGCACAGCAGCAGGAGATGGCTGCCAAGCCGGTTGCGTCTGCAAGACCGGAGTATACGCCAGCAGAATTGTCTGCATATTTGAAGCACCCAGATATCCAATTGTTGTTTCGCTCCGCAGAGCAGAAGCTGGGAAAGAGCTTGTCTTATTCGGACATGGCAATGCTGTTTAGCTTCTATGATTGGCTGGGATTGCCGATGGATGTCATTGAGTTGTTGTTGTCTGATTGCGTATCCAGAGGAAAACGAGGAATGCGCTATATCGAAAAGGTTGCCATTGCTTGGGCGGAAGAAGGTATCGATACGCCGGAGAAGGCGGCGGAATATTTACGCATGCGCAGGCAAGGATACCGGGAAGTGATGCGGGCATTTGGTCAGGGCAATCGTATGCCGGCGCCGGAAGAAGAAAAATATTTGAAAAAATGGCTGCGAACGTACCACTTGCCAACGGAAATTGTGGCGGCGGCTTGTGAGCGGACGATCCTGCGCACAGGCGGGGTCAGTTTTGCGTATGCGGATCGGATCTTGGAACAGTGGCATAAGGCAAAGGTACAGTCCATGGCGGATGTTCAAAAATTGGATGAGGCGTTTGCGGCGAAAAAAGCAGTGCACCAGAAATCGGAACCCGCGTATAGACAGCAGTCCAAACCGCATTCGAATCGTTTCATCAATTATACACAGCGGGAATGGGATTATGCGGAACTGGAGCGATTGGAACGGGAAAAACAAAGCGAATGGTAAAGGGGTGAGCGTGAAGTGGCAACCAGAACCCAGATCTATCGGGAAGTGATGCGGGAATACGACGCGCTGCGGGCAGAAAAAGCGGCACAGATGCGTCAGCGCAGAGAAGCGGTGTACCGCAGATTGCCGCGGGTGAAAGAAATTGAGGATGCGTTGGCGATGCTGGGGATTCAGACGGCAAAGCTGGTGCTTGCGAGTCCCGGAGACATTATGGCAGCAACTGCGAACATGCAGGCAGAGCAAAAAGCGCTGCAAACGGAACGGCAGCAATTGTTGGAGGGCGCAGGTCTGACACCGCAGATGCTGGAGATGGAATATGCTTGTTCGGCATGTCAGGACACAGGGTATGTAGGCAATACGCCATGCAATTGCTTAAAACGGCGTATCATGGACAAAATGTATGATCAATCCAATATACGCCGCATTGTGCAGGTGGAAAACTTTGATAGTTTTGACCTACGGCTGTATAGTGATCGGGTTTCCAAGAAAGAAGGTATTTCCCCGCGGGAAAATGCAACCAATATTTTGCGTCAAGGATTGGCGTTTGTAGAGCGTTTTGGGGAAGAGAGTGGAAATTTGCTGTTGTATGGTCCAACCGGTTTGGGAAAAACGTTTTTGTGCAGCTGCATTGCAAAGGAGCTGCTGGACAAAGGCTATGTGGTGTTATATCTCACGGCGGGACAGTTATTTCGCAAGCTGGAAGAAATCCGGTTTTCCAAAGAAGAGGATCAGGAGCAGGAGGATTGGGACAAAGAATTGCTGGAAGCGGATCTACTGATCATTGATGACCTGGGGACGGAGTTTTCGACACTGTTTACGACATCCGAATTATTTCGCCTGCTCAATGATCGGAAATTAAGTGGGAAGTCTGTCATGATTTCCACCAATTTGAATCCGGAAGAGATTACCAATCAGTATTCTGACCGGATTACATCTCGTTTGCGGGAGTACCGCGTGCTGCAATTTTTTGGAGAAGATATTCGTCTGGTGAAAAAATTTCGGAGGTGAGGGCTGCAATGGAAGATGAATTGCAGCGGATACCAGGGATTGGTGCAAAGATGGCAGCATATCTGCATGCGCAAGGGATCCATCATATTGCAGACCTGCGGGGAAAGGATCCGGAGGAAATTTATGCCAAGGACTGTGCGGCAAAAGGAATCCTCGTGGATCGCTGCGCGCTGTATGTTTGGCGGCTGGCAGTCTATTATGCCGAACATAACCAGTGGGAGGAAGAGAAATTGCGGTGGTGGTACTGGAAGGATCATGTGTATCCGGAAGAAACAGAATAGAGAAATCATCCGGGAGTTTGTACAGTCTGATAGGCGCTGAAAAAATGGAAGAAATACAAGGAGCATGTTCAAAGGAGCATGACTCCTTTTTTTGATGGAACACAAAAACGGAAGAGGTACCGATTGAGGGGAATAACAGATGCTTGCAGGACTATGTGTGTCCATGACTGTGACATGAAAAAATGTCGGAAAAAAATGGGACAAGTCTGCGCTGTTTCGACAGAAAAACCATGTGTCTTTTCGTAAAATGGGGATATGGAGGGAAGACGCATGGAAAAAACAGAAATGTTACTGGATACGGAACAGAAACCGAAGCTGCCGCCGCTGGGAAAGGTGCTGCGCGCGCCGACGACGCAAAAAAAGACACAATTGATTTCTTGGAGGCAAGTCGGACGCTATGTCGCTATATGGAGCATGGTGTTTTTATGGAGCAGAGGAGAAGTCCTTCAGATTCTGCATCCCATGGGAATGGGCGTGTTATCTGTATTTTTTGGCAGCGGAGCAGTCTTTTGGTGCGCATGGAGTGCGGCGGCATTGGGTGCAATTGGAAGCGGCATCTGGTTGAAGCAGGCAGGGGTGTTGCTGGCTGCTTTGCTATTGCACTTGACGTTAGGCAGATTTGTGACATCGCAAGAAATATGGAAAAAAGCGGCTTTGGGTGCCTTTGCGATGGCGCTGGGCGGCTGCTTCTATGCCGTTGGACAAGGTGGTTTACAGTTTTACTTTGTTGTGGCAGGCGTAGAGAGCGCATTGGTGATGGGAATCAGCTTGTTACTGCAAAAAGGCGCTGGGGTGTTGTTGTCCTATCGCCGCCAGACGGTTTGGAGCAGAGAAGAAACGTTGTCGGTATTGTTATTGCTGGGCGGCATGCTGGTGGGGGCGGCGCATATTGGCATACCGATTTTGCAGAACCGGTTATTTCCGTTTCTAACGGCGTTGTTTTTGTTGGCGGCAGCATGGAGAGAAGGTGTTGGTGGCGGTGCTGCTGCCGGTGTGATGTTGGGATTTTTGCTTTTTATCTGCGATGCTGCAGATTTACCGTTATTTGCAGCCTTGAGTTTTGGCGCACTGCTGGCGGGATGTTTGAAAGAAATTGGACGTTGGGCAGCGGCGCTGGGATTTTGGTTGACAGCGATACTCTTTGAATTCTATATGAATCAGCAGTTTTTGCAGCCCAACTGGTTGATCTGGATGGGAATGGGATCGGCAGTATTTCTACTGCTGCCGAAAAAAGTGCTGGAAGGCGCCGGTGGATTTTGGCGCTTGGAGCAGTCGAAAGATCGATATACCCGTATGCGAGAGGCGGAAGAAGAGAGACTGAAAGGGTTTGGTATCGCATTTCATGGTTTGGCAAAAGCTTTTACGCCTACGGAAGCACAGCAGAAGCCGGACATCTCCTGCTTGGTGGATCAGGTGGCGGAACGAGTATGCCAAAACTGCGGTATGGCGCATTACTGCTGGCAAGAGGAAGTCTATCGGACATACAGCATGACGTTTTCTATGCTGTCTTACTGTGATGGAAAGGGGCACATTCGCTCTTCCCAGCTTCCGGAATGGTTCCGCGTATTTTGTCCGCGAGAGAAGGAATTTGTAGCTGCACTTTGCGATGTGTATGACGGATACCGGCATGATTTGATTTGGTCGGGGCGTCTGCAGGAATGCAGAGAACTGGTTGGTCAGCAGCTGGATGCAGTCGGCGATATTTTGGAGGGGCTTACTGGTCAGATTGACGGCGGCAGTATATATTTGGAGAGCGCAGAGGAGGCATTGGCACTGGCTTGCCGAAAGGGCGGCATACGGGTACGGCAGGTACAGGTGACAGAAGAAAAAGGCGGTCGAGGGAAGCGGGCGACATTGACCGTGAAAGCATGCCATGGACAGGGTATTTGTCGGGAAAAAATCCTGCCGATTGTGAAAAAGACGCTGGGGAGAGCGATGGTACAGTTAGATGCGGACATTTGTCATGTTTCAGCAGATGGCTGTATGTTGACGTTTGTGGAAGAACCTGCGTTTGTGCTGACAGCTGCCACTGCCTTTGCGGCAGGAGAAACGGGGAATTTGTGCGGAGATGCGTCTTCGTTTTTGGAGAGCGAACGCGGCATGGCACTGATGGCAGTATCTGACGGCATGGGAACCGGAGAGCGGGCAGCAGCAGAGAGTAAGGCAGCGATTGAACTGTTGGAGCAGTTTTCAGCGGTGGGATTTGAACGAGAAATGGCGGTTCAGCTGATCAATTCCGCTTTGCTTTTGCGGAGGACAGAAGAGAACTATGCCACGCTGGATATTTGCAGTGTAGATTTGTATGATGGACAGGCAGAATTCATCAAGTTGGGGGCGGTAGCTTCTTTTATCTGCCGCCAGAATCGCGTCATTTCTGTGTATACCCATTCTCTGCCGGCAGGAATTCTGCGGCAGATTCAAGTGGAGAAAAACGATATGCGGCTCAAAGATGGAGATATGCTGTTAATGATGACCGATGGCGTGACCGATGCATTTGGCGGCGAGCGAAAGATGGCAGTATGGCTGGAAGAAACTTTTTTGCCGCAGATGTTTGTCAATCCCAAGGATGCTGCGGATTTTATTTTGCAGCAGGCGCAGAAAATATGCAGCGGCGAACGGGATGACATGACAGTACAGGCTGCTCGTTTTTGGCGCAGAGCAGGAATGCGTTAAAGAATAGAATACAGTGAAGGTTTTACAGGGATGTTTTCTTGGTGAGGGAAAGAAAAACAGTATAAAAAACAGAACAGTGCTGTGGAAACAGTATGGTTCTGTTTTTTTGTTAGAAGAAGCAAAAGGTTTGTGTACCGGTTGACGGAAATGGGATTTTTGTGTAAAGTCTTGGATAGAGAATCCACAAGAAGGGAGGAACAATATGCTGGAGAAAGTGCGCAGAACCATTGCGCAATATCAAATGTGCGCCAGAGGAGATACCATTGTCATCGGTTTGTCCGGTGGGGCGGATTCCGTTGCACTGCTGCATGTGATGCATACGCTGGCAAAAGAGGGGGGATGGCGTCTGCAGGCGGTACATGTGCATCATGGGCTGCGCGCAGTGGAGGCGGATGTGGATGCATCGTTTTCTGCAGAAATGGCACGGCGCATGGAAATTCCTTGTCAAGTGGTTTTTGTGGATGTGGCAGCAGAAGCAAAGCGAAGGAATATGGGTACGGAAGAAGCTGGGCGGCTGCTGCGCTATCGGGCGTTGGAGCAGGCAGCCGGTTCTGATGGGAAAATTGCCGTAGCGCACCATGCCAATGACCAGGCGGAAACGCTGCTGATGCATCTATGCCGTGGAAGCGGCATGCAGGGCTTGGCGGGAATGGCTCCGGTGCGCGGTAATCTCCTGCGACCATTATTGTTTTGCAGCCGACAGGAGATCGAAGCGTATTGTTTGGCACAGGGGTTGTCATATTGTCTGGACAGCACCAACCAAGATATGGGATATACCAGAAATCGCATCCGCCATCAGGTGCTGCCGCTGTTGGAAGAGATTTACCACGGCAGCAGTGCGCATCTAGCGGAAACAGCAGAATTATTGGCAGTGGAACATGATTTGCTTCAGCAGTTGGCGGCGGAGGCGTTTGAGAAGGCAAAGCAGGCAGGTGCGCAGACGGCGTTGTCCTGCCCAGCATTGATGAGGATGCATACGGCGCTGCGGCGACGTGTGTTGCGGATGGCAGTAGAAGAAGTTTTGGGAAATACGGATCAGATGAGTCGTGCACATTTGCGCGCGGTAGAAGGGTTGTTGGAAAAGCAAAGCGGCAGCAGTGTACAAATTACGAAAGGAATGACAGTACGGCGGCAATACGATTGGTTATTGTTCCAAAAACAGAAAAAACAAACGACCGTATATGCGTATCCATTGCCTATCGGAACAGAAGTTTTGGTCAAAGAAGCGGGAATTCGGATACAGACGGGAATTTTTACGGAAAAAAACGCGGAATTTATCCTGGATGACTGTACGAAGTTATTGGATTATGATACAATAACACAAGCCTTGTGTTGCAGAACCCGGCGAGCAGGAGACCGGATTCGGCTTCCGGGCGGTACAAAAAAATTAAAAGCGTTTCTGATAGATGAAAAGATTCCGGCAGACAGACGAGCAGAGATGCCGTTGATTGCCTGCGGGGAGGAAATTGTCTGGATATACGGCGGCAGAGTATCGGAGAAATTTTTGCCAAGTGCTGCAACAACGACATATGTATGGATTCGGATTACGGAGGAGTCATCAACATGAAAGAAAGAGTAGAAGTTATGATCTCATCGGAGGAGATCTCCAAGCGTCTGGAAGAGATTGCAAAACAGGTACAGGAAGATTTCCATGGAGAGCAGATTGAGCTGGTCTGCGTGCTCAAAGGCGGCGTTGTCACAATGGTAGAGCTGGCGAAGAAGCTGCGTATGCCGGTGACGATGAATTTTATGGATGTTTCCAGTTATGGAGATGGGACGGAAAGCAGCGGGCATATTAAAATCCTGCGGGATTTGGATGAAGATATTACCGGTAAGAATGTGTTGTTGGTAGAGGATATCATTGACAGCGGCAGAACACTGGGATTGCTGCGTACTCTTTTGATTCAGAGAAACCCCAAGCTGTTCAAAATTTGTACTTTGCTGGATAAACCGGATCGCCGAGTGACTCAGGTACCGGTGGACTATGTGGGATTTACCATTCCGGATGCTTTTGTGGTAGGCTATGGCTTGGATTATGCGCAAAAGTACAGAAATTTGGATTATGTGGGCGTTGTGCATTTTGAAGAGGAATAAACGAAGGATTCACACAGCGGCGGTTTTGTATCGAATACGAAACGCCGCCGTATTTTTATGAGAAAAATGGTACGATCTGGAAATTTCTCATGAGATTTTAATCTAGTGTGAGAGACGGTTTTTTCGGAGAAAAAGCTGTTTTTTTCGGAAAATTTTCACATTTTCTTTCCAGAAAGGAAGATTGCCTTTTTGGATAAGGTGTGTTAAAATTATAAATTGATATGCCGTGTCTTTTTATGGATACGGAGAAAAAAGTATATTAGACTATAGGGGGGAATCTCTTGAGAAAATATTGGCAGTCGGCAGGCTTATATCTGCTGATCTTTGTAATCATTTTGGCGGTACTGGCATTCAGCGGCAGAGGAATGGTTCCGTCAGAGCAGGATGTGAAAACGTATACGTACAGCGATTTGCTGCGAGAGTTGGAACAGGATACGGTGAAGTCCGTCGAGATTACACGCAGCAAAGAAGTCAGCGATTATGCACAAGTGACGGCAACACTGGACGATGGTACCGTGATTACGGCAAACGCCCCCAGTGCAGAAGCCTTCACAGCTTTGGTCAATGCGATGCCGGCACAAGGAAGCGATATTGAGATCATCACGCCGGATGTGCCTAAGGAAAGTGTGCTTTCTGCAATGCTGCCTTCGCTGATCATTATGATTGTCATGGTTATTCTGTTTATGGTGATGTTTGGCAGAATGCAGGGCGGCGGCGGAAAAATGGCTTCCTTTGGCAAAAGTAAGGCAAAAATGAATCTGGATGATAAAAACAAAGTGACTTTTGATAATGTGGCAGGCTGCGATGAAGAAAAGGCAGAACTGGAGGAATTGGTACAATTTTTGAAAAATCCGAAGAAATTTACGGATTTGGGAGCAAGAATTCCCAAAGGCGTATTGTTAGTGGGACCCCCGGGGACTGGTAAAACACTGCTTGCTAAGGCGGTAGCTGGAGAAGCAGGCGTACCGTTTTTCTCCATATCTGGTTCAGACTTTGTGGAAATGTTTGTCGGTGTGGGGGCATCCCGTGTCCGCGACTTGTTTGATCAGGCGAAGAAAAATGCACCCAGTATTGTGTTTATTGACGAAATTGACGCAGTGGGCAGACGCAGAGGCGCAGGGCTGGGCGGCGGTCACGATGAAAGAGAACAGACGCTGAACCAATTACTGGTAGAGATGGACGGATTCGGCATCAATGAAAGTGTGATTATTATCGCAGCAACCAACCGTGCAGATATCTTGGACCCTGCGTTATTAAGACCGGGACGGTTTGACAGACAAGTATATGTCGGCAGACCGGATGTAAAAGGCAGAGAAGCCATCCTGCGGGTGCATGCCAAGGGCAAGCCGATGGCACCAGAAGTGGATTTGAAAGTAGTAGCACAGACGACTGCTGGATTTACTGGAGCGGATTTGGCAAACCTGCTCAATGAAGCAGCGCTGTTGTCCGCAAGAGAAGGAAAGAAAGCCATTGATATGGAATCTTTGCAAAAAGCATTGATTAAAATCGGTGTGGGAACAGAGAAGAAAACCAGAGTGATCTCGGATAAGGAAAAATATATTACGGCGTATCACGAAAGCGGGCATGCTATTTTGTTTGAAGTACTCAGTGAACTGGATCCAGTGCACAGCATTTCCATTATCCCTACTGGTATGGCAGGCGGGTATACCATGCCGTTGCCCGGAGAGGATAAGATGTATATGACCAAATTGTATATGGAACAGGAAATTATCAGTCTGTTAGGCGGACGCGCGGCGGAAGCGCTGGTGATCAAAGATATTACCACGGGCGCTTCCAATGACATTGAGCGTGCAACGGCGATGGCAAGAGGGATGGTAACTCGTTACGGCATGAGTGATATTCTGGGTCCGATTCAGTTTGGTGAGGACAGCAATGAAGTCTTTATCGGCAGAGATTGGGGGCATACCCGTAATTATGGCGAAGCGGTGGCAACGACTATTGACGAGGAAGTGAAACGGATTGTCATGGGCGCGTACAACGAGGCGATCCGCTTATTGCAGGAGAATATGGAAGTGTTGCATGCTTCTGCAAAATTGTTGGTGGAGAAGGAGAAAGTAACTGGAGAAGAATTCCGAAAACTGTTTGATGCAGAGGTACGGGCGGACATTTTGGGCTTGTCTGCACCGGAAGGATCGGAGCATACTGCTGCGGCAGAAGTAGATACAACGACACAAGATTAAGAAAGGGGATTATTTGAAATGGATTTTAACAACATTGTACCCGGCATGACGTTTGAAAGAGAATATATTGTGGAAGAAGGCGATACAGCGGCGCATTTTGGAAATGACCGCGTGCCTGTGCTGGCAACACCCAGACTGTTGTCTTGGATCGAAGGGACTTCCATCGGTACGGTTGCACCGTTTTTGCCGGAAGGATGGGAAACAGTAGGTACAACGTTTGATTTCCAGCATCTGGCGGCAACGCCGATTGGCATGAAGGTGCGTGTGGTTGCAGAAGTAACGGAAGTCAATGGGAAACTGCTGACCTATCATATCAAAGCATATGATGAAGTAGATAAAATCTGTGAAGGCACCCATGGACGCGCAATCATTGATTTGAAAAAATTCTTGGGACGCGTAAACACAAAAGGAAAAGCATAATTCGAAACGAAAAAGGCGTCGCAGAAGCATTCGTATCAGAAAAAACAACAACCAAGAGAGTTCCGTAAGTGCCGGTATTCTCTTGGTTGCTTTTCTATCGGATTTTTTGGAGCGAAGCAAGGGGGCGTCTTTTGTCTGGAAAGGCAGGCGAAAGGGCAATGTATCGCATATTGGAATTGCTGCGGCAAACGGATGCGTTTGTGTCGGGAGAAGAAATCGGCAGACAGCTTTCCGTTTCACGAGCTGCGGTTTGGAAAGGAATTCGCAAACTGCGGCAAGAAGGATATGAGATTGAAGCAGTAACCAATCGGGGATATCGTTTGATTAGTCCGGAAACCATGTATAACCGGCAGGAGCTGGAAACAGGGATGAAAACCAGATATATGGGACATCCGATCTATTTTTATGCGGAAACGGATTCTACCAATAACCGAATCAGACAGCTGGCGGTAGAAGGCGCCGCAGAGGGGACGCTTGCTGTGGCGGAGGTACAAACCATGGGACGCGGGAGACGTGGGAAGCAATGGAGCTCTCCCGTCGGCTCAGGCGCATGGTTCAGTCTCTTGTTGCGTCCGGATATTCCGCCGGCAGAAGCATCTGTTTTGACATTATTGGGTGGATTGGCGGTCTGTCGTGCGCTGGAGGATATCAGCGGTATGCAGCCAGTGATCAAATGGCCGAATGATATTTTATTAAACGGGAAAAAGCTGGTAGGGATTTTGACGGAAATGGACTGTGAAATGAGTCAGGTGCATTTTGTGGTGCTGGGAATTGGGATCAATGTCAATACCAAAGCATTTCCGCCGGAGTTGGAAGAAGTGGCGACTTCTTTGTTTTTGGAAAGTGGCAAGACGTTTTCCAGAAAATTAGTTGTGCAGAAAACCATGGAGCGCCTGGAAGAGTATTATGATATCTTTCTTGCAGCAGGTGGGTTTGCGCCGTTGTTGGACGAGTATCGCAGACGGTGCGTCACATTGGGCAGGGAAGTGACGGTGCTGGAAGAGAAATCGTTTTTGGCAACGGCGCTGGATGTCACGCCGGAAGGAGAGTTGTTGGTACGGCGCAGTGACACAGGCGAAGAAATGGTGATATATTCCGGAGAGGTATCCATACGAGGAGGTGTATGATGGAGCGAAAAGTATTGGCGGCGGCAAGTTGTGCAGAGCAGAAATATTTTTTGGAACAGGAATTTGAAGCGCTGCCAGAAAGTATACAAGAGGAAGTACGCGTGATTTGTGTGGTGATGGCGCAGAAATTAAGATGCACGTTCTTGATGGGATTTACAGAGGCAGGAAAGCTGTATTTTGAAACAGTCAGACAAGAGGACGATTTCGATTTCGATGAGATTGGCGCGGAGTTGGAAATCAAACGAATCCAGCGGGAAAAAAAGGAATTACTGAAAGCGTTGGAATTGTGGTATGCTGTTTACTTTACAGAAGATGGCGAGCGAATCAAGGCGGAATTACTGAAAAAAGCGGAAGAATCAGATGCTGTCTCCTAAGTTTGTAAAAAAAATAACGAAAATTACGAAAAAAATATTGCAAACCGTTCATTTGCTGTTATAATGAATGTGGTTGCGCAAAACAACGGAAAATCGGGCGAAAGATGTCATGCGGTGTGTCTGCAGATATACTGGAGTCTGCCAAGGGCTGCGCGCCATATCATATCCATATCATCTTATATCACAAAAGAGTGAGAATGAAAGGAGCAAACGAATATGAGTGAGACAGCAGTAAACACAAAAGTGGCGAAGGCGAAAAAAATGTCAGTGGGAGAACTGACGACCATCGGATTGATGACGGGGATATTGTTAGTCATGTCCTTTACACCACTGGGATATTTCCATACGTTCGGACTGGATATTTCCTTGATGATGATTCCGGTGGCAATTGGTGCGATGGTGATTGGACCCAAAGCAGGTATGTGGCTGGGATTGATTTTTGGCGCCACCAGTTTTTATCAGGCAATGACAGGAACATCCTGGTTTAGTGCGACATTGTTTAACATCAATCCGTTCTTCACCTTTTTGGTGTGTATTCCTACTAGAATGCTGATGGGGTATTTGGTAGGCGTACTGTTCGGATTGATCCGTAAAGTGGATCGTTCCCGTACCGTATGTTATTTTGCGGGCGGATTTTTGGCGGCATTTTTGAACACGGTGTTTTTCATGGGAACATTGCTGCTGTGTTTTTGGCATACAGAATTTATTCAAGGGATCAATGAAGGCTTGGGCGGTTTGAATCCGCTGTTGTTTGTGGGTGCATTTGTCGGCGTCAATGGTTTATTGGAGATGCCTGCAAGCTGTATTGTCGGCGGAATCGTATCCAAGGCGTTAGATAAGGCTTTTTATAAAAAACGTGTATCATGACATGGACGGAGAAACAAAACGGCGCGGGAGCATGGGCCCCGCGCCGTTTTATCCGACCGGAACGATGCGGGCAGAGGAGAATATGCATGATATTAGTCATTGATGTAAGCAATACCAATAGTACTTTGGGTGTGTTTGACGGAGAACAGCTGGTAGCAAGCTGGCGGTTATCCACGCTGAATAACCGCACTTCCGATGAAACAGGAATGTTGCTGCGTATGTTGTTTGTGCATTCGGAAGTAAATATTACAGAGATCGCTGCTGTTGTCGTTTCTTCTGTTGTACCCAACGTCATGTATTCGTTGTTAAGCGGCATTCGAAAATATTTGAAACGGGAGCCGATGGTGGTGCGTGCAGGTATGAAGACTGGCATCAATTTGCGGATGGAAAATCCAAAAGAGATGGGAACTGACCGGATTGTCAATCTGGTGGCGGCATATGAACTATACGGCGGACCGGCAATTGTGATTGATTATAGTACGGCAACGACATTTGATGTCGTCAGTGAAAGAGGAGAATTTTTGACCGGAATTACGGCGCCAGGCGTTCAGGTCTGTGCGGATGCATTGACCCAGCGTGCGGCACAGTTACCGAAAATTGAGATTAAGCGCCCGGATTCGCTGATTACCAAAAACACGGTTGACAGTATCCAAGCAGGATTGGTATTGGGACATATTGGAGAAACTAGGTATATCATTGATAAAATCAAGGAAGAACTGCATTTGCCGCAGATGAAGGTGATTGCCACCGGCGGTCTGGCGAAGGTGATTGATGAAAAGGAAGAAATCTTTGATGTATATGACCCGGTATTGGCGCTTCAGGGGCTGCGCCTGCTGTATGAGAAGAATAAGAACAGGAAATAGGAGGAAACACGATGCTTTTGGTTATTGATGTGGGGAATACCAATTATGTTTTGGGGGTATACCGCGGCAATAAATTGATGAAATGCTGGCGTATGGCAACCGCCGGCGTCAGAACGGCTGATGAAACGGGCATTTTTATCCATTCCCTGTTTGATGCGTCTGAAGTAAGGGCAAGCAGCATAGATGCGGTCATCATTTCTTCGGTAGTACCGGATATTATGTATTCTTTGACACAGGGCATTCGGAAGTATTTCCATATTGAACCGATGATTGTCAGCGTAGGCATGAAAACGGGAATTTCCATCAAACGGGACAATCCTAAAGGGGTTGGGGCAGACCGAATTGTCAATTTGGTAGCGGCAAATGAAATTTATGGTGGACCAGCAGTGGTCATTGATTACGGAACTGCGAATACCTTTGATGTAATCAATGGAAAGTCAGAATTTATTACAGGATTGATTACACCGGGGATTACGGTCTGTGCGGACGCATTGACCCAGCGTGCGGCACAGTTGCCAAAGATAGAAATCAAAAAGCCCAAATCCATCATTGTGAAGAATACAGTTGGCAGCATTCAGGCAGGGCTGGTGTTGGGACATATTGGGCAAACGATTTATATCATTGAACAGCTGAAAAAGGAATTGGATATGCCAGATATGAAGGTCATTGCCACGGGCGGGCTTGCTAGAGTCATTGATCCGGATCGAAAGATTTTTGATGTGTTAGACCCGGTGCTGACGCTGAAAGGGCTGAATATCTTGTACCATAAGAATAAATAAACCAGGCGGCAGGCAGGCGGAATCGATTTTGTTTCCAGGCTTGCCTGTTTTTTTGGTCTGGCAGGATAGAAAAAACGGAATGTTTTTGGAGGGAAGCGAATGAAAATTGGAACGGTAACCTTAGAGAATAACGTATTTCTGGCACCGATGGCAGGAGTGACAGATTTGCCGTTTCGCATATTATGCAAAGAAATGGGCTGTGGCTTGGTATATTCGGAAATGGTCAGTGCAAAAGGGATATTATATCACAGTAAAAACACGGAGGAACTGCTTCATGTGGAGGAAGCAGAACGCCCCGTCGCTATACAGCTGTTTGGTTCGGATCCGCGCATTTTAGGTGAAATGGGAAAGCGAATAGAGTCATATCCTTTTGATATTTTAGATGTGAATATGGGATGCCCGGCGCCCAAAATTGTGAAAAACGGCGAAGGCAGCGCATTAACCAAAACGCCGGAATTGGTTGGGGAAATTATTCGGGCATTGGTGGAGAGCCAAAAAAAGCCGGTAACAGTGAAATTCCGAAAGGGATTTGACGACGACCATATCAATGCAGTCGAAATTGCAAAAATTGCAGAAGCCAATGGCGCATCGGCAGTCGCAGTGCACGGTCGCACCAGAGAGCAGTATTACAGTGGGAAGGCAGACTGGGAAATTATTCGTCAGGTAAAAGAAGCGGTGTCTATTCCGGTGATTGGTAATGGAGATGTGTTTACACCGGAGGATGCAAAAGCGTTGCTGGAAACAACCGGTTGTGATGCAATCATGGTAGGGCGTGGTGCGCAAGGAAATCCGTGGTTGTTTCGTCGGATTCTGCATTACTTGCAGACAGGAGAATTGTTGGAAGAACCCACAGCACAGGAGCGCGTGGAAAAGGCCCTGCGTCATGCCCGTATGCTGATTGCATACAAAGGTGCGTATATCGGCGTACGAGAGATGCGCAAGCATTTGGCGTGGTATATGAAAGGTCTGCCGGGCGCATCAGAGTTGAGAGGAAAGATGAATGCACTGGAGAGCTATGAACAGATGCAGGCACTGCTGGAGGCGTATCTGGAAAAACGACGCTGCGATTAAGCAGGAAGAAACAAGTTTTTTGGAGTCATTGGGTGCAGAATTATTTTAGAGATAATGGGAAAGAAAAAATATTTTCCTGCCGTAAGAGCGCGTAACAGGGAGAAAATAAGGCGAGTATGGTGACAGTATCTTATCAGTTTCTTTGGAATGATCGAAGCAAGCATGGGAAATTACGGACAGATGCAGGTTAGGGATGTTTGGACGGAGAAAGAGAGCGTTATCGTCCCAATGAGATGTATGGCACGTGGTAGACAGGTGCTTTGTTGGGTTATGTATTGTTCCGGGATGAGCAGATGCCAATACAGAAAAATATAAGCAAGGAGCGGATATTACAAAAAGTGACGGATATGGCTATGTTCGGTTCAGATGTATCGGAGGTAGAAGGGTAGTAATCGGAGAAAAAAGATGCGGGCAAGAGATTCCTCAAGCTCGCATCTTTTTTGGTATATATGCAGTATGCACGATGAAAACATACTGCCAACAAGGATAGGGAGATGTTATCTATGGAAAATCCGATGGCACAGCTTAGAAAGAAAGGTTTCTTTCTGTGGGGTGTCATCAGATGGAGTTGTCTGTGCTTCTGCTTCTTTCATCAGCAGGAGTTGACTATCAACTGGTACGGCTGTTGCCGGTTTTTTGACGTACCTGCCATCTGCACACAGAATACGCGCTTTGACGCTGTCTGCACAAGATGCATCCATGATATGATGGATTTGCTCCTGAATTTGTGGGTTGTAAACCGGACAGGCAACTTCTACCCGGCGCTCTGTATTTCGGGTCATGAAATCGGCGGAGGATAGATACATTTTTTCGTTTTTCCCAGTGCCAAAGCAATAAATACGGGAATGTTCCAAAAATCGCCCAACCACGTTAAATACCTGGATGTTTTCTGTCTTGCCGGGTACCTGTGGCAACAGGCAGCATATGCCGCGAATCATCATTTGAATGCGGACGCCAGCACAGGACGCTTCTTTCAGCCGCTCTATGATGTCAATGTCCGTCAGGGAATTCAGCTTTAAGAAAATACGCCCGTTTTCTCCTTTGGCAATTTCTTCGTCAATCAGCTGCAAAATAGTGCTTTTTAAGCTGACAGGCGCTACCAGCAAATATTGATAGTTGCCCATGAGGTTTCCAATACCCATATTCTGGAAGAAAATATTGGCATCCTGCCCAATTTTTTGATCGGCAGTCATCAGAGATAAATCGGTGTACATAGCAGCTGTTTTTTCATTGTAATTTCCGGTGCCGATTTGTGTGATATATCGAATTTCCCCACGTTCCTTTTTGGTAATGAGGCAAAGTTTGGAATGCACTTTATAATTTTCCAGACCATAAATAATGGTACAGCCAGCTTCTTCTAAGCGCTCGGACCAGTCGATGTTGTTCTGTTCGTCAAAGCGTGCCCGCAGTTCGATCAGGACGGTAACATCTTTGCCATTTTCTGCCGCATTGCAGAGATATTCTACTAATTTGGTTTTACGCGCCAAACGATAGATGGTGATTTTGATGGAAATCACGGTCGGGTCATTGGAGGCTTCTTTGATCATTTGTAAAAATGGCTCCATGCTTTCATAAGGATAGGAAAGCAGAAGATCCTCTTTCTGTACCTGCCGTAAGATGCTTTCGTTTTTATGGATACGAGCGGGATACTGGGGTTTGAATTCCGGGTAGGTCAACGCTTTGCGTTTTGCCTCTGGTAATTTATCTGCCAGGGAATAGACATAGTCCATAGTCATGGGAGAAACGGTAATATAAATCATGGAAGGTGTCAGCGTCAGATGCTCGCAAAGATAAGAGAGAAATCGGTCGCTGAGAGATGCAGAAACTTCCAAACGTACCGGCGCCAGTCGACGGCGTTGTCCCAAGACTTTCTTCATTTTATTGCGAAAGTCGTTGCCTACGTCAAACGCTTCGTCATCGGGATTGATGTCTGCATTTCTGGTGACACAGATGCAGGCTTTTTCATCGATGACATAGTTCTCGAATACTAAGTGCAGAAATTCTAAGATAATATGCTCCATACGGATATATCGCAATTCATGCCCTGGTAGAAACAGCAGATCCGGCAGGGCAAGAGGAACGGGAATGACTGCAAAGGAATATTTATTTTTTAGTTTCAGCATAGCGCAGACATGAATGACTTTGTTCTGCAAGTGCGGAAATGGATGATGTGTATCTATAATCTGCGGCGAGAGAATCGGTAAAATGGAAGACTTGAAATATTGTTTGACATATTTCTGTTCCACCGGTTCCAATTCTGCATAGGTGAGATGGGAAACACCATGTGCCCGCAGCTGTGTTTCGATGCTTTGAAAGAGAATATCGCGTTTTTCACAAAGGGGGCGCACTTCCCGATAGATACATTCCAATTGCTGTTGGGGCGTCATGCCGGATTTATTGTCGATAGCATGCGCTTTGACGTGCATCATATCAAACAGGCTGCCAACACGGATCATAAAGAATTCATCCAGATTGCTGGAAAAGATAGCCAGAAATTTCAGGCGCTCCAATAACGGGAGTGTTTCATCCGTCGCCTCGCTCAATACGCGATCATTGAATTTGAGCCAGGATAATTCACGATTCTGCGTAAAGGTATAAGACTTAGCGTCCATGCAATTTCCCCCTCTGTTCCAGTAGATAGTATAGATATCCTTCTCTGACACCATATGGTACAGTTGTAATTTTTGTGATGCCGTAAAAATCTGCAATGGTATATAATACTGCCGCACCGGGCAAAAACGTATGGATACGATCCGGTGCTGTTTTCAATAGTTGTTTGATAAAAATATCCGGTGTATGCACGGCACTGTCTAAGATTTCGCGCAAATCCGCCGGTACATAAGACGCAATGGACATTTCCGGTTTTTTCTGGAATGCCTGCACCATCTTTAAGGCGGCACGGGCAGTACCCCCGACTGCACATAGATCAGATGGTGCTGCCTTTGGCGGCGGAAGCTCCTGTAATTTTTTGCGCATTTCTTTTTGGATTTGCTGCAGTTCTGATTTTCTGGCAATCAGATGATTTTTTACATATTGCTGATATAAATTCAAAGAGCCCGTGGGCAATGAAGTTGCCGTTTGTATGGCATGCTGTCGGTAAAATACCAATTCGGTACTGCCGCCGCCAATGTCCGTCAGCAGTCCATGCTCCATATCCATGACCTGTAGGGCACCATAGTAGTCGAAAATGGCTTCTTCCTCACCGGATAAAATGCGAACATCAAATCCGCAATTTTCCTTGATGGCTTCCAGCACTTCCGGTGCATTGTTGATGTTTCGCAGGGAAGCGGTGGCAAACGGGAATACTTCCTGAATGGTCATATGATCCAAAATTTCACGGAATTCGCTGAGTACGGAAACAGCTTTGCGGATTCCGCTTTTTTTCAAGCAACGATCTTTATTCAGATATCCTGCCAGACCGGCAGGGCTTTTTTTATTAAGCAAAGATTTGATCTGATTCTGTTCTATTTTATAAAGCACCAAGCGAATGGTGTTGGAACCAATGTCAATGACTGCGTACACAATTTTCCCTCTTTTTCTTCTTTTTCTGACGTCATGTTACTCGTTTTTTATAAAATTAGCCTGCGGAGTTTTGTTAAATGTTTGTAAAATGTGGATGCGGCATACCTGCAAGCGGTTGCTAGGTATGCCGCTGTTTCTGGAGGAAAACTTAAGGTTTTCGATTGGCTTTCCCGCAGAGTTGATGGATTTCCATGCGTACTACAGAGGTTTGCTTCCAGTATTTTTCCATGTAGGCATCAATGGCTTCTGCTGTATGAGGCGTATAGCGTTGGCACAGCAGGCGCAGTGCATGCCGTTTTTCTTCTTCATCCGTAACGAAAGCGGCGCTGCCTTCGGCAATTGCACTGGCATAGCGTGTGGTGAATGCTTCGCCATCCGGCTCGCTAAAGGAGACAAATGTCATGCAGGCATTTGCGTTTTGTGCTAAATTTTCCATTTTTCTGCCATTATTGGCGCAGTGGAAATAGATGTGATCTTCTTCCACAACTGGAGAAATTGGCACACCGTAAGGAAATCCATCCGCATCTGCAGTGGAAAATACGGCATAAGTGCATGTTTCCATAATTTTTTTGGTATCCGTTGGATCGATCATACGATCTTTGCGTCGTAAATGGGTTTCTTTGGTACTCATTGGAATCCTCCCTTTCATCTTTGTTTGTCGTGTTTTTTCTATTGTACCACATTTTGTGTGGATGAAAGAGAAAATTTTGTCTGTGAAAAATTTTTTTCTTTACAGATCCATTTGTCTGTGCTATACTGAAGCCATCCAAATAATACCCCACAGGGGTGTAGGGAGAGGGACATATGAAAGCAGATAAAGCAAAAATCAATCGATTGCTGAAAACGGCCAGAGGACAGCTAGACGGCATTTTGAAGATGGTAGAAGAGGATCGATATTGTATGGATATTTCCTACCAGTTGATGGCGACAGAAGCGATTTTAAATAAAGCCAACAAAGAAATTCTGACAGCACATCTGAAAAGCTGTGTCACTGGAGCGAAAACGGATGCGGAACGGGAAGAAAAAGTGGATGAATTGGTGGCGATGCTGGGTAAAATACTGTAAAAAAGGAGGAGGCGGAAGAGATGAAACAAAAATTTGATGTAACGGGCATGACCTGCTCAGCGTGTTCCGCCCATGTGGAGAAAAGCGTACGCAAATTAGAAGGCATTGCGGATGTGAATGTGAATTTACTGCAAAACAGTATGGTGGTGGAATACGACGCTGGGCGGCTGCAGGAGGCAGATATCATTCGTGCAGTGGAAAGCGGTGGTTATGGTGCTTCGGTGCATGGACAAACGCAGGCTGCAGCTGCGCCGACAAACGTTGCGGCAGAAGAAATGCAGCAAATGAAGCGGCGGCTGATTGCATCCTTTTGTTTTTTGATCCCATTGTTTTATCTCTCTATGGGGCATATGATGGGCGCACCGCTCCCGTCTGTGCTGCTCGGAGAGGAACATGTGATGATTTTTGCACTGACACAGCTATTGTTGACATTGCCGGTGCTGATGATCAATCGAAAATATTTTGTGGTAGGGTTCCGAGCCTTGTGGAACCGTGCGCCGAATATGGACTCCCTGATTGCGTTGGGTGCGGCGGCATCCGTGGTATACAGCATCTTTGCGATGTATGCGATGGCGTATGCTATGGGGCATGGCGATTACATGACGGCACATCATTACGGTATGGAGCTGTATTTTGAGTCGGCAGCAATGATTTTAACACTGATTACCGTAGGGAAATATATGGAGACCCGTTCCAAAGGGAAAACATCAGAAGCGATCAGCAAACTGATGGATCTAGCCCCCAAAACGGCTACTGTCCTGCGGGATGGTGCAGAAGAGGAAGTTCCTGTGGAACAGGTAATGGTTGGAGATACTGTCATTGTGCGACCCGGTCAACGAATACCAGTGGACGGAAAGATTATGGAAGGATTTTCAGCAGTAGATGAAAGTGCAATTACTGGAGAAAGTATTCCGGTAGAAAAACAAGTCGGCGATACTGTCATTGGAGCAACGGTCAATAAGAGCGGATATTTCCGTATGACTGCAACCCGTGTTGGCAGTGATACCACATTAAGTCAGATCATTGCGCTGGTGGAAGAAGCAGGAGCGTCGAAAGCGCCAATTGCAAAACTGGCAGATCGAGTCAGTGGTGTATTTGTACCGGTGGTGATCGCCATCGCAGTGTTGGCGGCGGTGATTTGGTATGTTGCAGGAGAACAGTCATTCTCCTTTGCATTGTCCATTGGGATTGCAGTTCTGGTGATTTCCTGCCCCTGCGCCCTTGGCTTGGCGACGCCCACAGCAATCATGGTGGGAACGGGAAAAGGCGCGGAGTACGGCATTTTAGTCAAATCTGCGGAAAGTTTAGAGATTGCTCATCAAGTGCAAACAGTAGTGCTGGATAAAACCGGTACACTAACGGAAGGCAAACCAATCGTAACCGATGTCGTACTGGCAAAAGGCGTTCTACGAAACCATTTGCTTCGACAAGCAGCGGCAGTGGAAGCGCTTTCGGAACATCCGTTGGCAGAAGCGATTGTTTCCTATGCCAAAGAAAAAGAGATTTCCATTGATACAGCAGACCATTTGGTGGCTACCGCAGGGCAAGGCGTGGAAGCGGATGTGAATGGCAAGCATATTTTGGCAGGCAATCGCAAAATGATGCAGGAAAGAGGCATTGCCATTGACGAATGGGAAGAACAAGCGGCGGCATTGGCGCAAGCAGGCAAAACGCCATTGTTTTTTGCAGAAGATGGTGTTTTTTTGGGAATGCTGGCATTGGCGGATACGTTGAAGCCTACCAGTAAGGCGGCAGTAGATGCATTTCATCAAATGGGTATTGATGTTGTAATGTTGACGGGGGATAATCGTCGAACCGCACAGGCGATTGCTGCAGAATTGGGCATTACCGCTGTGGCAGAAGTACTGCCGCAAGACAAAGAACGGGAAGTGCGCCGTTTGCAGGAAAGCGGCAAGAAAGTCGCCATGGTTGGGGATGGTATCAACGATGCACCGGCGCTGATGCGTGCAGACGTAGGGATTGCCATTGGCGCTGGAACGGATGTGGCAATGGAATCGGCGGATATCGTTTTGATGAAAAGTGATTTGATGGATGCGGTGACTGCGGTAGAATTGAGTCATGCGACCATTCGAAATATCAAACAAAATCTGTTTTGGGCGTTTTTCTATAATGCTTGCGGTATTCCCTTGGCGGCGGGTGTCTTTTATCCATTGCTGGAATGGAAGCTCAACCCCATGTTTGCCGCAGCAGCAATGAGTTTTAGTTCAGCTTTTGTCGTAGGGAACGCACTGCGGCTCAAGTTGTTCCGTCCCAAATACGAAAAGCAGCCGGCGGAAGAAGAAGGACCGAAACAGATGATAGAACCAAAGGAGGAAACAGGGATGAAAAAAGTATTGAAAATCGAAGGAATGATGTGCAATCATTGCACAGGCAGAGTGGAAAAGGCGTTAAACGAGATGGACGGTGTATCTGCAGAAGTGAGTCTGGAAGGCAAGAGTGCAACGGTGACGTTATCTAAAGATGTTAGTGATGATGCTTTGGTACAGGCAGTCACCGATGCAGGCTATGAAGTGGTAGAGATTCAGTAAACAACAATGTTTGCAGCATGGGAAGTTCTCATGCTGCTTTTCTGTTTTGCAACATGTAGCTTATGCCAAAGGAACAAACGGCAGATATGCAGAGCAGAAAGAATGTGTATTTCTGCCAAAACAGTCGACATGTATAAATAAGCTTCAAAGAAGTATGGGAAGCAGCAGAATTATTGTCGAGATTTTTGGCTGGAAGCAGTTTCGTCGGTGAATTGCCGGTTATTGTTTTGCCGTTTTCGTTTTTGAAGCAAGTGGAGTATGGAGAGTGCACATTTGAGATTCTATTGGTATCAACAGAGGAGAAAAGAGACCGTTGTCTGGCAGGATAAAGGAATTCCGGTGTTTGAATACAAAGAATATTCTTGGTTTTTGTGACGGCAGTGTAGGATGATTGGTAAAAGGAATGACTGAATGATGGAAGTATGGTTTGCAGATCGGAATTGTCATGCCAGTACATGCGGTAAGAGAGATGGAATCGTCAGAATATGAAGGAAAAGATGTCGCGGTCTTTGGAATGGCGATAAAATAAAGATATGCAGATAAAAAGGAGAAAACAAAATGAAGACTACGCTCCATCTCTATGATACTGAACAAAAGGTGCGGCAAAACAGTTTGCGGAAGGAATGACGTCTAGTGGAATGGTCGGGGAGATTCACGCTGGAACAGGAAACTTGCGGTATGAATATTAATTTCCTATGGATGACAGAGAAACTGTACTTTTGATAGATAGCTGGGCAGAACGGCAGTTTCTGGAGGTGCATCATGCTTCGCCTATGATGGAAACAATGCAGGAACTAAGAAAAAAATATGATTTGCAAATGAAGGTGGAGCGGTATCGTTCTGGGGAAACGCGGGCAATGGCAAAGGGGGAATCGTTTATCAGGAAATACAGAATTGACGCAATGGCAAAGGCAGATGTGTCAGGAACCGAAATATGGAAATGCGAAAAAGAGTGGTGTACAGGCAAAGATGCTTGAGATGTTTGCATCCGGCGGCTGGAAAAGATGGCAAAGCGGGGGATTTCCAGAGCACAGAGGTCTGGAACAATGACGGCATCCGGCGAAACTGTTCAGGCTCAACCGGATGCGTCAAGCGGAATCAACGATAGGGGATAGGGAAATCAGATGTGATATTGTAACATCGTACCCTATGGGTGAGGAGTGTCCGGTTTATGAATGTTGGGAGACGGAAGTTGTACTTGTCCGTGAGACAGGCGGCAAAAGACTTTTCAGATAGGCTTTATCCTCTGGGGAAATCCTGCGGGATTCACAAGCCTTTTGTACGAATTTCCGAAATGTCCATGCTTCCGGCGGACAGGCTTGCAGATAGGCGGCTGTCTGATCCCGGAATTTTGCCCATGCGGTTGCAAACAGCCATGCTTGTGCCATACGAACATAATAAAAATCCGATTGTACGGCGCCAGTGCGTTGCAGTACCTCTGTAATGGTGTCTTCCTGCAGATACTGGGTGAGCATGATGATGAGTCCAACCCGCAGTGCCCAAGGATTTTTGGAAGAGAGATAGGACAAAATATGGTCAAAATAATGGGCTTTGTTTTCCGGTATGGATAGTACTTGACGCAGGGAAGAACAAAAGGTATCACAGGTGCCCCAGTTTTCCGTCAGCACTTCTGCCATATGGTCGCTGTGAGGCAGGAATTCGAAATAGGGTAAGGTTGCAGATACAAATCCATATAATAGGCGTTCCTCATGAAATGTGGTGCCGCAGACAGAAAGAAAACCTCGGCTGTCGCCTTTGCCGATTTCTTTTGCCAGTTTACGCAGCTGCGGCAGACGAATGCCCAATACAGGCAGATCGGATACTAGGAGTTTTTGGTGAAACGCCTGATAGTCGGGGTCTGCTTGTTCGCTTAGTTGTTGTAAAAAAGCAGCATATTGGGTTGGTTGCCATTGTATATGCTGAAGTTCCATAAAAAAACCTCCTTTTCTTTTCAGCATATCATAAATCAGACAAAAAAAGAAGACGGCAGTTGTTGGGGGAAATGCCGTCTTCTTTCGTAGGTATGTTACTGTCGGAGACGAAAAAAGGTTCGGAGGCACTTTTTTCGTTCGGAGAGACAATAACATGAAGAGATGAAAAGTTTTGTATCAGGCGCAAGCCATCAAAGGGGAAGATGGATGCGCCGAAACAATCGTTTCTGTATACAAAAACATTGCAATTTGTATACAAATATTATGATGCATGATTTTGAAAGAAAAGTCAATGGGAAAATAGAAAAATTAAAGTTTGAAAAATTTTTCAGCGAAAGGTTGTACAAAGGGACAAGATTTGATACCATAAAGAAAAGAGTGGATGGGGAGCGAAGCGGCATGAAAACAAGAGAGTCGATGGAAAACTATCTGGAAACCATACTGATTTTGGAGAAAAGCTGTAATTATGTCCGTGCAATTGATATTGCGACAGAGTTGGGATTCAGCAAGCCCAGCGTCAGCAATGCAATGAAAAAACTGCGCGCAGAAGGCTATATCACGGTGGAGGAAAATCGGATACTGCTGACAGATGCGGGCAGAGCGGTCGCAGAAGCGATTTATGAACGGCATTGTGTCATTGCCGATTCTCTGATGCGGATTGGCGTGTCCAGAAAAACAGCATTGGAAGATGCCTGCCGGATGGAACATATCATCAGTGAAGAAACATTCGACTGTATGAAGCGTCATCATCAGGCAAGTCTGGATAAAAAATAGAATGAGAAAAAGCCTTCGGTTGATCAAAAACGGAAGGCTTTTTTGCGTATTAAATGGATATTTGCCCGGCGTTGTTAGCAGATAGGAAAGATTACATTGTTTCTGCCCACTGCGGAATACAGAGGAGCCCTTTATCCATAGTACTTATTGAAAATAGGAATATCCGTACAGTTTTCCTGCGGCAGGGGTTTCTCCGTGCCGCAGAGAGATCAGTTCGGATACGGTAACCAACTGATATCCTTGCTGCAATAACTCTGGAACCAATTGTTCCGTTGCTTCTGCTGTTGCATCATAAATGCCGTGCATTAAGATTACTTTGCCATCCAAGTTGCCTTCGGCTCGAATGGATTGCAGAATGCTGTCGGCATTCCGGGTTTTCCAATCCATGGTGTCCACCGACCAAGTGACGATTGGCAGTGGTATCGTTGCCTGCACGGTGGCGTTGGTATTGCCATAGGGTGGGCGGAAAGCGGTAGGCTGAACGCCTGCTTTGGCAAAGGCTTCCGCTGTCTTTTGTACATCTTCCCGGATTTGGGCGGCAGTCAACTGGCAAAAGTCCTTATGGTCGTAAGAATGGCTGGCAACCTCGCAGCCCAGTGCAGCTTCTCGCGCAACCACTTCTGGATATTGTGCAACGCGGTAGCCGACATCATAAAAGGTGGCGACAACGGCATATTCTTCCAAAACATCCAGGATCGCATTGGTTGCGGTCGGGCTGGGACCGTCGTCGTAGGTCAGCGCAACCATTGGTTTGTCCGCTGAAAGGACGCGGGTGCTCGTTTCGGATGCGTTTTCTTCCGATACAGGTCCATTGGGTTCTTCCGGCGCTGCTGATTCGGCAGATGTTTCTTGGGGCAGTGCAGGCACCTCATCGGTCAAAAAGGAGCCGGCAAAAACATCTCTGGATAGTTCCAAACGCAGCGCGCCATAAGAGCCAGGAAGCAGTTCATATTTGTCAAAATAAAAAATCACAGCGTCATCTGTCAGTGCAAAGGTGTCAAATCGCCCATTCTCTGGCGCAAGCAATGTGCGATAGTCTCCAAATAATACCCGACCATAGACAGGATCCTCTGTCAGATCTAAGATAACGGCGTCGGCAGCTTTTTGCCGATAGGAATCCCGAAAAATGTCGGAGGAAGATAATACTGCGCCGCTTTCCCAGTCAAACAGATAGGTATGCCAGTTGGAAAAGGTGATGGACGAACCTTCTGTGACGCGGGTTTCCTGAAAAGAAATGCTGCAAATATTCTCCGTTCGGTAAGACTCATAGGAAAGATACAAGACGCTATTGGGTATCCGCTCCGAGGGGTCAGCGGGATGGGTTTGCTGAGCAAAGCTGTTGCAGATCTGCCGAACTGCATGACGGATGCTTTCATCTAGCGCTGCGTGATCGGTTTGCGGATATTGCAGCGCGTAAGCAGCCGGTTCGCCGTAGAGAATCTTCTGTACAGGGGTACCGAGGGTTTGTCGATCTGCAAATGGCTGGCAATATGTATTGGCGTCTGTCGTTAACGCGTTGATTTTGCTCTGGGTGCTGGCTGCTTGGGCGATCGTGGAAAATCCAAGCAGCAGGATTAGTGTGCAGATGGTGCAGCATATAAACCAGTGTCTTTTTTTCACAGAATTCCTCCTTCAAGCGCGGTAATCCGGATGCAGATAGCGTCCTTTGTTTGCAGTGCTTCTGCCGTATTGAATGGCTTCCTGCGGGCAATGCTGCAAACAGGACATGCACATATGGCAGCGTTCCTCTTCCCAAAAAGGGACGCCTGCTGTCATGGTAATACAGCCGGCAGTGCAGACTTTGGCGCAGATGCCGCAGCCAATACAGTCCACGGTGGGATAGAATTTTTTGGTCTTTGTCGCAAAGCGGCGGAACAGCGGATTGATCAGGTTGCTGAGCAGTGCACTGCCTTTTCCTTTTTTGACGCGGAAGAAATCCCGTCGTTCCAGTTTGACAGCGCGCAAAATCAGAGAAAGCGTTTCGTCTGCTTGTTGGAGCAGCTGTGCCTGCTGTGCCTCGGACGGTGCGCGGAAAAGCACTGCATAATTATCCGGCATAATGACAGAATATCCACTGTCTAATGTAAGACCATTTTCCCGCAGCGCGGCTTCCAATATCGCCATGGTTTCCCCGGCGGACTGACCACAGGTACAGACGGCATAGGTATACAGTTCGCCTTCATAATACAGCTCCAGCTGGCGGATGAATTGTTCCACCACAAGCGGTGGCGCCCAAGCGTGTACCGGAAAGATAAATCCCAGCTTTTCTCCTTTCTGTAAAGTATAAGAAAAGGACTGTTCTCTTTGGGCTTTCGCCAAATCAACCATGCGATCTCCCAAACCTTCTGCCATGACTTTAGCGGCGTGATAAGAATTTCCGGAACCGGAAAAATAAAAAATCATTGCAAAAACCTCCCCGAATGCATTTTATTTTCCTTTAGATATATCATATCATACTTTCTTGCCGATAGTTTTGCATTTTTATTAAGGTTTTATCACTTTTTTATAAAGGAAGCGGTATATAGAAAAATGGAGCGTGATTTCAAACGCTCCATTTTTGCGGCAAATACGGATATATGCGGATTACAGATGTTCCAAAACATCTGCGGAAACATACAGGATACCATCTGTCAGGACGGGCGCAGCGGAAGCGATCATAGCCATATCCCCTTCTACCACGTAGGTGGTGCTGCCCAAGGTGATTTCGGAAACCAGATTGTCTTTTTCCAGCAGAACCGGTGCTGTTTTGCCCTGCCAGGTTACGGTATAACCTTTTGCTTCCACGGCGTCACGCAGGGCAACCATGGAGTCTGCTTGTTGTGTGGTTACTTCTCTGGATACAGCATCGGGAGTGTCTGTTTCTTCAGGGACTATTTCTGTCCGTTCTTCCAATAGCAGTACCAAAGAAGGTGTAGTCTGTGCAGGAATGCTTCTGGTGGTTACATCGTAGAAGACAGCGGCATTTTTGCCTTTGATGTCATCGGCACTTAAGATACTTCTGGTGCCTAATGTAGTCAGGATATTGGTTTCTTCCGAGATGTTTAACTGCAGCAAGTCTGCTTGATTGAGCAGTTCGTCGTTAAAATATCCAACAGAAACTGCGCCCTGATCCGCGTTGGCAATGACTGCTGTTACACTTCCCAGATAGGGAGGCATGCTCATGCCCATAGGGCTGTTGATGCCGTAAATGACTGTAACGCTCATACCGTCTGTCAAAGTATCGGCTGTGACGATACTGCCGCTTTCCCTGTCTGCGATAACGGTGCCTGCGGCAACAACAAAGCGCAGCCCGCCGGTTTCATTCTCAATGGTAATGACCTGATTGCCATCCTGTGATTCGGAAATTTCCGAGATGGTACCAGTGGTGGCGGTATAGGCGGAAGTGTTTTCTTCCGCTGTAGTTTCTGCCAGTACGGCAGAGGTTGTGGTTTCACCTTTCATTACATCTGCATAAACGGCTGTACCGCTCACTACAGTAAATGCCAGTGTCAATGCCATGATTTTGTTCCAATTCTGTTTCATTGTCGATTCCTCCTAGTCGTTTTCTATATTTTTGATGCTTGAGATTTCTTGTTTTTGTTGTTGACAGTTACTATGACGCAGGTGTTTTTCTAAAAGTTCCGCAAAAAATAAAAAAATTTGTAAATTCTTTTTTTGCTGCGGAACTACGCTGGAAAAGGCTGCAGATTTGGGGACGATGAGCAGGTTATTCATTTTTGTTTGTTGTTTGTAGGAAAAAAGGCATAGGACAGTAGGAAGTCGCCATATATATGAAAGCAGAAACTTCGGGAAAGGAATGGCAGGTATGAAAGCGGTAATTTTGGCGGGAGGGTTTGGTACACGCATATCAGAGGAATCGCATTTGCGCCCTAAGCCGATGGTGGAAATTGGCGGCAGACCGATTTTATGGCACATCATGAAGCTGTTTGGGGCTTACGGTATTACAGACTTTGTGATTTGCTGCGGGTACAAAGGGTACTGCATCAAGGAATATTTTTCCCATTATGGACTGTATCACAGTGACGTGACGTTTGACTTTCGGAAAGAAGGGCGTGTGGAAATCCATCACAGCCAGACGGAACCTTGGCGGATTACGTTAGCGGATACGGGATATGCGACTATGACGGGCGGCAGGATCCGTAAAGTGGCGCCGTATTTAGAGGGAGAGCGGTTTTTTCTGACGTATGGAGATGGTGTGGCAGATGTGAATTTGGAGCAGTTATTGGCATATCATCAGGAAAAAGGGAAGAAAGCTACAATGACGGTGGTACAGCCAGAAGGGCGGTTCGGTGTAACAGAATTAGAAAACGGCTGTGTGAAACGGTTTCGGGAAAAGGCAAAAGAGGATGGCGGTTGGATCAACGGTGGATTTTTTGTGTTGGAACCGGATATTTTTCCTTATTTGGATGGAGCGGACACAGTATGGGAACAGGAGCCGTTGGAGCGGTTGGCACAGGAGGGCGAGTTAGCGGCTTATGCACATCATGGCTTTTGGCAGTGTATGGATACGGTGCGGGACAGACAAAAATTGGAAGAACTTTGGAAAGTGGGTGCGCCATGGAAAGTATGGAGCGAATGAAAGCGTTTTACCATGGAAAACGGGTGCTGGTGACCGGGCATACCGGATTCAAAGGGGCATGGCTGTGCCGCTGGCTGCTGGATATGGGGGCAAAAGTTTGGGGATATGCGCTGCCGCCGGAACCGGAACGGTTATATGAACTATTGTCATGGGACGGATTGGTTTCCTGCCAAGCTGACCTGAGGGATGTCAACACACTGGCGGATGTTGTGCAGCAGGCAGCGCCGCAGATCGTGTTTCATTTGGCGGCACAGCCGCTGGTGGCAGAAGGGTACCAGCATCCAGTGGAAACATATGATATCAATGTCATGGGAACGGTACATCTGTTGGATTGTTTGCGGAAAACGGAAGCGCTGCGTTCTGTGGTTGTTGTGACGACGGACAAAGTATATGCCAATCAGGAACAGACGGCGGGATATGAAGAAACAGCGCCATTGGATGGGTATGATCCTTATGCTAACAGCAAATCCTGTCAGGAGTTGGTGGCAGGTTGTTGGGCAAGGTGCTTTTTTGCAAAACGGGCGGCACTCTCCACGCTGCGGGCAGGGAATGTCATTGGCGGCGGAGATTTTGCCAAGCATCGGATCCTGCCGGACTGCATTCGCGCTGCATTGGCAGGTACGCCGATTCTGCTGCGCCATCCCCATGGGATCAGACCCTATCAGCATGTACTGGAACCGTTGTCCGCTTATCTGTGGACAGCATGGAAACAGTGGGAAGAACCGACTTTGGCAGGATGTTATAATGTCGCACCGCGAACGGACGGAATTGTAACCAATGGAGCTTTGGCGACTATCTTCTGCCGTTGTTGGGGAGATGACAGCAGATGGCAGGCGGAAGAGAGACCAGATTTCCCAAAGGAGACAGCAGTTTTGCGGCTCAATGGCGTACACATCTGCCAAAAGTTGGGGTGGTCACCACGCTGGAATGTGGAACGTGCGGTGGAAGAAACGGTGGCTTGGACGAAGATTTGGCAGCAGCAAGGTGATATCCTAGAGGAGATGCGGCGGGAAATTGCCGCGTATGAAAAGGGGGAAGAACAGTGACAGAAACGCAGGCACGGCGAGAGATCCTGGAGAAAGTACGGGAATACTACAGCTGCTTTCATGCAGGAAAGCGCTGGGACGGCAAACATGTTCCGTATGGCGGAAGGGTATACGATGAGAGGGAAATGATGTATCTGACGGAAGCTATGCTGGAATTTCGGTTGACTGCAGGGAGATTTGCAGAACAGTTGGAGCGAAAATTGGCGGCATATATCGGCGTGAGGCACTGCGCTTTGGTTTCGTCGGGGTCTTCTGCCAATTTGTTGGCATTTCATACGCTGACCTCTCCGTTGTTGGGTGACAGACGAATCTGTCGTGGAGATGAAGTGATTACCGTTGCGGCAGGATTTCCAACAACGGTTGCGCCCATCATACAGTATGGTGCCATTCCGGTATTTGTGGATATTACGGTGCCCCAGTATAATGTGGATACGAATGCACTGGAAGCGGCATATTCCTCGAAGACCAAAGCGGTGATGCTGGCGCATACATTAGGGAATCCTTTTGATCTTTCTGCGGTATGCGCGTTTTGTCAAAAATACAATCTATGGCTGATTGAGGATAACTGTGATGCGATGGGAGCGGCATACTGCATGGACGGACAATGGAGAAAAACCGGAAGTTTTGGGCATTTGGCAACATCCAGCTTTTATCCGCCTCATCATATGACCATGGGTGAGGGCGGTGCAGTATTTACGGATGACGATTTGCTGGCAAAGATTTTGGTCTCTTTGCGGGATTGGGGCAGGGACTGCACTTGTGCGCCGGGACAGGATAATCGTTGCAAACGCCGTTTTTTGCATGTCTATGAAGCGCTTCCTGCAGGATATGATCATAAGTATGTCTACGGACACCTCGGATTTAACTTAAAAGTCACGGATTTGCAGGCAGCAGTTGGGTTGGCACAATTGGAAAAACTGCCGGATTTTGTGAAAAAGCGTCGGTATCATTATGATATCCTGTTGGAAAAAATGCAGCCGTTGTCCGAACGCGTGATTTTGCCAGAGAGTTGTGAAAACGGGCTGAACAGTCCGTTTGGATTTTTGCTGACTTGCCAGGATGGGCTGGACAGAGAGAAAGTGGTGCATCGACTGGAAGAAAACGGGATACAAACCAGACCGTTGTTTGCGGGAAATCTGCTGCGACATCCCTGTTTTGATGAGATGCGCCGCAGTCAAACAGGATATCGGGTAGCAGGAACACTGACACAGACGGATCGTGTGCTGCGGGATACCTTTTGGGTAGGCGTATATCCGGGGTTGACAGAAGAACAATTGGCGTATGAGGGGGAGACGCTGTATGCAGCAATACAGGAAAGCTGAGCGAGTGGTTGTGACGGGTGCCTGTGGATTTTTAGGGCAGGCGCTGATACGTGTGTTGTTGGAGCGGAAGCGGCAGGTAACGGCGGTGGATTTGTCGGAGAAAGAGCGGTTGTTGTCTGCACGCAGAGGATTGCGTTTTGTTGCAGCAGAGCGTCTCTTCGAACAGTCGTTGGAAGCAGATATTTGGTATCATCTGGCATGGGCGGGTTCTGCAGGAGAGGGAAGAAAAGATGGGGTGCTGCAGGCACAGAATATCCGGCAGACCGCAGAAGCGGTAGCGCAGGCGAGGCGGTGGGGATGTCATACGTTTGTCTTTGCAGGCAGTATCATGGAGGCAGAAATGGCTGCTCTTCAGGCAGCGGGAAAGGCGCTGCAGGGAACAGACTGTTATGCCTGTGCCAAGCGTTGTGCAGGCGAGATCAGTCGTTGTTTGGCGGCAGAAGCGGGTATGCGCCATATCACCGGACGAGTGACCAATGTCTATGGAGCGGGAGAGAGATCCCAGCGTTTGATCTGCCGTACGTTGGAACAGCTGGCACAGGGAGAAATGCCAGAATTTACCTCTGGTACGCAGCTTTATGATTTTATTTATGTGACGGACGCCGCTCGTGCCTTTTTGGCGATGGGAGAACAGGGAAAGGACGGACAGACCTATGTGGTTGGCAGCGGAGAGCCAAAGCCGTTGCGAAAGTGGCTGGAACTTTTATTAGAAGAGGCAGGGGGCAAGGGCATCTTTGGCAAGGTCGCGTTTTCCGGCATTTCTCTGACAGAAGCGGATTATGATATCTCGGCACTGGTGGCAGACACAGGCTTTTGCTGTCGTGTGGATTTTCCTTCCGGCATCCGCCGTACGATGGCATGGCAGAAAGAGGGGCGGATATGAGTCAGTGGAAGTGGCAATCGACCAAATTGGAAGGAATGCGGGTGATAGAATCTTTCTATACTGTGGACGAGAGAGGATATTTTTGGAAGTATTTTCAGGAGGAAGCACTGAAGCAGATCGGTTGGCAAGGAACCGTTTCGGAGACGTTTGTATCGTTTTCCCATCAGCATGTACTGCGCGGGATGCATATCCAACAGCCATATCCGCAGGAGAAGCTGGTGCATGTATTATGGGGAGAAATTTGGGACGTTGGAGTGGATCTGCGGCCAAATTCTGTCACGTATGGACAATGGGATGGGGTTTGTTTGAGTCGGGAAAATCGCAGAGGATTATACTTGCCGGCAGGAATTGCCCATGGGTTCGTGGTGCGCTCCGAAACCGCTTTGGTCAGCTATGTATGCGCAGGAGAATATTTACCAGAAGGCGACGGCGGCATACGCTGGGATGATCCGCAGATTAGGATAGACTGGGGACTGCGGCAGAACGAAGTGCCAATCGTATCCAAACGAGACCGGGAATTGCCGACATTGGCAGAGTGGGAAAGGTGGGGATGGCAGTGGACGAGATGACATTTTTATTCGCAGAGGAATGGTTTCAGGCATGTCTGCCGCTGTTTGAAATTCTGTTGGAAGAAGCGAGGCTAGCCGCAGATGGAGAAGAGGTAAATGAATTGCGAATGGAAAGCGCCCTGAATGACATTGAGAAGCAATGTGCTCATGTGACAGCATTAAAACAGAGCCAGTATGCAAAACAGATGGAAAATGTCCGCGGTGCGATAGCGGATTGGAAAGAGGCAATGGATCCGGTACAGATGGCTGCATACACACTGCTGCCATTTTTATTGGAGCTGCGAGAAGAGATCTATTTTTGGGGGTGTGTGGCGCCTTGGAAGGATCGGCGACAGAAGTATTGGAAACAGGAGTTTCCCAGCCATCACCGCCGAGAGAAGAGAAAGAAGGGACATAAGCCACTGGTTTCTGTATTTATTCCGGCAAAAAATCAGCTCTCTTATACCAAATGTTGCGTGGAAAGCGTATTGCGTCATACAAAAGAGGTGGATTATGAACTGCTGTTGCTGGATCACGGTTCCGATGACGACACATATGCATATTTTTGCAGCATTCCCAATGCCAAAGTCATACGGTTTCGTCAAAATGTACGAATGCTGATGTTTACAACGGCATTTCGTGCCTGCCGCGGAAAATATCTTGCGTTTGTCAGCAATGATACCATTGTGACGGCACAGTGGCTGCAGCATCTGCTTGCCTGTATGGAAAGCGAATCGCATATTCTCAGTGCAACGCCGGTAACTCCTTTTACCTCCAACTGTCAGGCGATTTTGCCTGTGCCGCTGGAAGAGTTGGATGGATTTGCGGCAAGGTTTTACCGAACACGATATAAAGATTGGCGTCAACGGGCAAGAATGATGCCGGTGATTGCTGTATATGATGGAGAGAAGCTGGATGAAATGGGATTTGCAGACCGCTTTTTCCAGACCATGGAATTTTGGGACGACGATGTGTCTTTACGGGCAAGGCGGCGGGGATATCGCCAGTTTTTATGTACGGATGTATACTGCCATCACTTTGGCAGTGTGACCGGGCGGTCAGAGTGGCAGTCTACTCTGCAGCAGGGACGAGAATTATTTTTCGAAAAACACGGTGTAGATGCATGGGGAAAGGGGTTTTGCAGGAGCGAAGATATGATGCAGCTGTTGGAGCAGATTCATTTGCCGATGCAGACGGTACGTCTGTTGGCGGTAGACTGTGGTTTTGGCGACAGCTTTTTTGAGACAGCAAATTGGCTGCGTCGTCAAGGAAAAGAAGTGTTGCTGTATGTATTAACAGAAGAGAGTGCCTACCGGGAAGAGTTGCTGGCGTTTGCCCAGGGAAGCTATATGGCGTTTGATGGAACAGAGACGGCGCTTGGAACGGCATTTGCAGGTCTGGCGTTTGATTTGATCTTGACGGAGCATGGAGGTAGCTGCGGCAATGTGCTGGCTGGACGGCTGTCAGAAGAAGGTCTGGTGTTGGCATGGGACGGAATGTTGGAACCGTATCTGTGCAAAGAGGCTAGCTGCGGCGCATGGAGCCTGTGGAAGAGGGGAGTATCCCAATCGGATGCAGCATGGCTTCGGGAAGAGAACAAACAACAGTAAAACGTTCTGATTGAGAAGGGGAAAGGGGTTCTCAATATATTGTAAGGGCTGCCAACTTAGTCGGCAGCCCTCTTTTTCTGTATGATCCCGAGTTGCCGACGAATGTGTCAGAAACAGAGACTGACATTATTTAACGAAAACCGTTTTATTTTTTAGCAGCAATGGAAATTGGATTCGACTGCGTGAGTGATGACCTGCATATGCAGACGATGGTTTTTGCACACACGACAGGATGTTTCCGTATCGTCCGGCAGGACAAATCGAATAGATTTCACATGAATATCCCGGCAGCTGGAAGCGTGATGAGCTGGGATCGTGAATGTCTTAAATCCTCTGGGATGAGACTGCCCGCTGTCATCGGTTTCTGTCAGAATCAGTGCCAGTGCGGTTTGGCGATGTGGACAGATGTTGTGCAGTGTCAGGCTGCATTCTAAAATATGTCCATAGCTTTCCCAAGAGAAGTTTCCTAAATCCTGTTGTGCGAAGTCATCACAACCGTCTACCGTAAAGGAAACGGTAGTAGGGTAAGGCTCTGCTACGACTTCTTCCGGACAGTCGGTGCGTACAGAGCGAGTCGGGAAGGAAACAACGTTGTTTTCTGCATCCGTGTAGGTCAACTGTGTCAATGGCTGCTTCAGACCGGATGTGGATGCCACATGACGCATCCGGAAATGTAGAACGGCGCCTTCTGGGGCAGTTGCACCCAGTTTGTCAATTTGCCACAGTACCGTATGACTATTTACAGCAAAGGCAGTTCCTTTGCTTGGCGGCAGAATCTCTGTCAGAATAAAGTCATTGGACAACATAGCATGAATCTGAATGTCGGTTGCGCCTGGTTTGGTGATATTGGACGCCAAATCTTCAAACATATCCTCCAAGTCTGCGTCGCTGGGCGCAACAGAGAGGAAAGAAGCAACGGGAGTGGATACCCATTGAGAAGCGGCGGGAACGTTTGTACCATCCTGACCTGCCAGTACGATGCAGTAAATGATCACGCCTTGTGCCTTGGCTGCATCGGTAATCGCAACAGCAGAACCGCCAACCGTACTTTGACCGTCTGTGAACATGACGATGATTTTTTGACTTTGATTGGAGAAATCAAACAATTCTACCGCTTTGGTAAATGCGTCGGCATGATTGGTTTCTCCGCCGGCAACCAAACTGTTTACAGCAGTTTTCAAGTCTGCGACAGAGGTCGAAAACAGTGTGTTCTGCGTCGCAGTATCCGCGAAACTAACGATGGCAATGCGGCTGCCGGAGCCGATGTGCCCATCCTGTTGTCCGTCAGTGGACTGATCTAGAATATCAATAAATTTATCGGCACCTGCTTTCATAGACACCAATGGAGAACCACCCATACTGCCGGAGCGGTCCAAAACCAATACGATGTCTGCAGGATTGGTCAGAATATCCGGGGCAGCAGATAAGGAGATGGTAGCTTCCACCTCACCATTACAGCAAATGCAGTCCGGCTGCAGTGTATAAGAAGAACTTGTAATACCCATAATAAAACCTCCTGAAATTTTTTTGTTTATGCTCTATCCTATGCAGAAGGATGTCCATTTGACACAAGCCCAAATGAGAAGTAAAAATGATAAAATTTTGTGAAAAAACAAACATTTGGATTGACTTTGTCTATGGGATATCGTACAATGCGGATGCAGAGGAGTCACATTTTAGAAGGGAATTTACATGGACAGAAAAAGAGCGTTTATTATCAATTTTGCATATTTTGCGATACTGTTGCTGCTTGCCTTTGTGCTGCTCAGATACGGCTTGCGGCTGTTGATGCCGTTTGTGGTGGGCGGGATTGTGGCAGCACTGCTGCAAAAACCAATTCGATTTTTGGCAAAGTATTTGCCGCTGCCCAAGAAAATATTGGCGTTATTGGTAGCACTATTGTTTTTTTGTACGATTGGGGTACTGATTTCAATACTGAGCGTAAGAGTGTTTACATTGGGACAAGACATTGCATTAAGCCTGCCCACGCTGTATCGGGAGTACGTGGAGCCGCTCATTCGAGATATTTTTGCATTGTTGGAAACATCTGTGCTGCAGATGGATGAGACGCTGCTGCAAACATGGGAAGAAATGTTTTATCAACTGCTGCAGAGTCTGGGCAATATGATATCCAGCGTCTCGGTCAGAATGGTAGGAATTGCATCGTCATTTGCATCGTCTTTGCCGGGCGTTTTTATCCGGCTGCTGTTTTTTGTCATTGCGACATTTTTTATGACAATGGATTATGATAGGCTGACGGGATTTTTGATGCGTCAGATGAGTGAGCGTGTCCAGGATTTGTTTTTGCAGATCAAATCGTATATTGTTGGTACATTATTTGTCTGCATTCGTTCTTATGCGTTGATCATGAGCATCACGTTTGTGGAACTTTCCATCGGATTGTCCATTGTCGGGGTAGAGCACAGCGTATTGAAAGCGTTTTTAATCGCAATTTTCGACATTCTACCTGTTTTGGGAACCGGCGGTATTATGATTCCTTGGGCAGTGCTGTCCATGATTCAGGGAGAAATTGGACTTGGATTGGCTCTGCTGGCGGTATATATTGCCGTAACCATCATCCGGAATATTTTGGAACCAAAGATTGTGGGCAGTCAGTTGGGACTGCATCCGGTAGTGACACTGGCAAGCATGTTCGTTGGAGCACAGCTCTTTGGCGTTGTGGGACTGTTTGGACTGCCGATTTTCCTATCGTTGCTTTGCTATTTGAACCGAAATGGCACGATACATATTTTTCGGCTGGAAGATCCCCAGTGACGCAGTAGTTTGAAAAAGGAAAACAGAAGACGGCGCGAGGAAGAAAAAGGAATATTTGCGAATCGGGCAAAACGATGGATACGAATCTTCGCATGATTGCAACAACCAAGAGAAGTTCTGTTTGGACAGAACACACTTGGTTGTTTTTTTGTGCAAAAGACGTTTGGAAATCAACAGAGAAAATGGGAGGGCGGAATGGCAGTCAGATATAAAAGAGAAGGATAGAAAGACTGTATTTGTCTGCCGCAGCACTGTATTCCATATGACCCTGCGGTTATTGATGTGCAGGTGATTGATGATGGGGTATATGCCAGTTACAGCGGAGAAGAACAGCATGGAACGGTAGCATACATCAAAGAAGGAGAAGCCTATGTGTTTTTTACGGAAACTCTATGGAGTCATTATGTGGAACCGCTGTATGAGACTGAAGGAGGGGCGTATCTGTTTTATTTAGGCAGTACAGATGAGGTGAAGACGGTGTGGTATGGGGCGTTTGACACCGCATTTGATTCGCTTCCGAAATGGAATGATGATTTGGCAGAGCAAATGATAGAAATTTGGCGGCAAACGACAGAAAAAGAAAAGATAGCATGAAAGAAAGGAACACCCAAAGAAAGCAAAGAGTATCGGCGGGAATGCATTATTTTAGATAGAAAACGGATCAAAAAAATCGCCTTTCGAATGGCATGAAAACAAAACAAAAGTTGGATGTTTTTGGCGATAAAAGCCCCGTTCAGTATAAGACCGAACGGGGATTCTAACACGATGGTGGTTTTTAGTGGCTATTTCTTCTTGACAGATGCACTTTGCCGGTGGTTCTATTTTTGTTAGTTATTGAATTGCTCCATTTCGTCCAATAGACGTTCAAAAACGACCATGGCGTTTTCAATGGCATCTTTTTTGGACATATCCACACCTGCACCTTTGAGCAGGTCAATGGAATATTCGCTGTCTCCCTTGGACAGAAAGTCCAAATATGCATCTATGGCAGGCTGTCCTTCTGTCAGTATTTTGCGGGAGAGCGCAATCGCTGCACTGTAGCCCGTTGCATACTGGTATACATAAAAGGCGTTATAAAAATGAGGAATCCGTGCCCATTCGATATCAATCTGTGGATCAATCACAATGTCATCGCCAAAATACAAGCGATTTAAGTCATGATAAATTTGGTTCATGTTTTCCCATGTCAGAGGTTCACCGTTTTCTACCATTTCATGGGTGATTTTTTCAAATTCTGCGAACATTGTCTGACGGAACAGTGTGCCGCGGAACTGTTCCAAATAGTAGTTGACCAGATATTTGCGCATATTCTGGTCTTTTGTTGTGTTCAGCAGATATTCCATCAGAAGTGCTTCATTACAGGTAGAAGCAACTTCCGCAACGAATATTTTATGTCCACTGTATAAATATGGCTGCGTTTGCCAAGTGAACCAGCTGTGCAGCGCATGCCCCATTTCGTGTGCCAGCGTGAACATGCTATTGACGGTGTCATTATGGTTCAGCAGTACGAACGGGTGTACGCCGTAGCTGCCCCAAGAATATGCACCGCCGCGTTTTCCTTCGTTTTCATAGACGTCAATCCAGCCGGATTCCATACCCATTTTCAATGCATCGGTATAGGCGGTGCCCAAAACGTCCAGTGCGCGTAGTACGGTTTCTTTCGCTTCCTCGAAAGTAATTTTTACGTTGGCTTCCGAAACCAAAGGTGCATATAGATCGTACATATGCACTTCGTCCAATCCAAGCAGTTTTTTGCGCAAGGCAACATAACGGTGCATCAGCGGCAGATATTGATGCACGGTATCAATGAGATTGTCATAAACAGACAACGGAATATTATCATCTGCCAGTGCCATTTTGCGTGCGGAGGAATAGTTTCTAGCTTTGGCAAAAAAGACATCACTTTTGACGGAAGCGGCATATGTTGCGGCAAGCGTGTTTTTCTGACTGAAATACGTGTTGTAAAGAGAGGTAAACGCTTCTTTACGAACACGGCGGTCGCTGTTTTCCAAAAAGGTTACATACCTGCCTTTTGTCAGCGGTACTGTTTCGCCATCCGCGTCTGTGATTTCTCCAAACCGGATGTCTGCGTCATTGAGCATGGTAAAGATGTTTTGCGGTGCGCCGCCCAATTCTGCTGCCTGTGCCAGCAGATGCTCTTCAGTGGGGGAAAGTGTATGGGCTTTTTGCCGCAGGATGTTATCAAAGAAATGATCGTATAGTTGAAAGTCTTCATGTCGTTCGATTCGAAAATCTCCCAGTGTTTCTTCCGGCATAGCAAGGATTTCCGGCACCAAAAAAGAAACGGCGGCAGAATAGCGGATCAGCATGGATTCTGCGCGGGAAGCCAATCCTTGGTAGTATGCGTTCGCGCTGTCCTCATGCATGCGCATATTGGCATAGGTATATAATTGATCCAGCAGCAAAGAAAGCTCTTGATTTTTTTCCAGGCATGCCAACAGAGTTGCCGCACTTTCTTCTAAATGTCCGCTGTATGCTGCCAGTTCTGGTAATTCTGTGTCCAGATGCAGGCAGGCTTTTTCCCAAAGGGAATCATCAGCATAATAATCCTCGATGTGCCATTTATGGCGCGTATCCACATCCTGACGTTTTGGTAATGCGTGTTTCAACAAAATCATCCTCTCTGTTTTCGGATTGGTCAGAAAATTTGTTTGACTGTCCAAGAACCGACAAAATTGTTTGATTCCATTTTGCTTTAGTATAACACGTTTTGGGAAGGATATAAAGGAATTTCGTTTTACAGGAGGAAACAAAGCGGAAAATCAATATAAAAACAAGGCGGATTGGAGATTCTTTCTTGCTGAAAATGGAATTTCATAGTATGATGGTAATGAGGTGAGTTTGTGTGAAAGATTGCTTGAAAGTGTTAATGGTTGCCTCGGAAGCGGCGCCGTTTGTCAAAAGCGGCGGACTTGGCGATGTGGTCGGTTCCCTGCCGAAAGCACTGCGTGCGCAGGGTGTGGATATCCGCGTGGTGATTCCGCGGTATATGACGATAAAAGATGAGGAAATGTATGGTGTGGAATTTTTGGGAGAATTCCCAGTACATTTGCTTTGGAGGACACAGCAGGCGAAAATACTGGTGAAACCAGGCGAAGTTCCTGTCTATTTTATAGAAAACAACTTTTATTTTGGTCGCGGTGGATTATATGGCTATGGCGATGATAACGAACGGTTTGCCTTTTTTGGTAAAGCGGTGATGGACATGATGGCAATGCTGGATTTTTATCCGGACGTTGTTCATTGCAACGACTGGCAGACAGGTCCGGTTTGTATGTATCTGAAAGAAATTTACCGCAAAATGATCTATTATTCGCATATGCGGACATTGTTTACGGTGCATAATCTCCAGTATCAAGGGAATTTTGACCGGAGTACCATGGAATTGCTGGGAGTGCCCTATTACTGTTATGAGAACGGGAATGTGGAATTCTATGGCAACGTCAGCTATATGAAAATGGGATTGATCTATGCTGACAGAATCAGCACCGTCAGCCAGACGTATGCCAAAGAAATTCAAACCTGGCAGTTTGGATACGGCATGGATGGCATACTCAAAAGCCGCAGGCAGGTGCTGAGCGGTATTCTCAATGGAATTGACTATGTGGCAAACGATCCGGCAACGGATCCTCGGATTTTGTGCCATTACGACAGGGAGCATTTGGAAGGGAAAGCGGAAAACAAGCGGCTGCTGCAGGAAAGACTTGGATTGGAGCAAAAAGATGTGCCGCTGATTGGTATGATCACGCGTTTGGCAGACCAAAAAGGATTGGATATTCTTTCTTATGTATTTGATGAAATGATGCGGCGAGATGTTCAGTTTGTACTGTTGGGCACGGGTGAGAATCGGTTTGAATATCTGTTCCGCAACATGGAAGAACGATACAAGGGAAGGGTCAGTGCAAATATTTTCTTTGATGAAAATTTAGCACAGCAGATTTATGCGGGCAGTGATATGTTTTTGATGCCCTCACTCTTTGAGCCATGTGGGTTGGGACAGATGTTTAGTCTGCGTTATGGGACGGTTCCCATTGTACGAAAGACTGGCGGATTGGCGGACACCATTTATCCGTATCAAACGGACACGAAAGATGGAAACGGCTTCTTGTTTGAAACCTATGACGGCAATGGTTTGCTGTGGGCGCTGGATCAGGCGCTGACCGTGTATCATCAGGGACCGGAGGAATGGAAACATGTGGTGCGCAATGCGATGGCAAGCAATTATTCATGGGAAAACTCCGCGCTGGAATATATTAAGTTGTATGAAAATCTGCGGGATGGAAAAACGCAGATATCTTGAAATAGATACAACGGGGGAAGAAAACGGGCAAGATACGGCAGTATGGTGTCCGTTTTTTATTGAAATGGTTTTGGATAGGGCATTAGACGAAAGCGTTTGAGCATACGGGTAGAAAGAAAACTGATTTTGCATACAAACGAATCATAGGTTGTTCAGTGCGTGTATTTGGAAGCGATCTGTCTGTGAGACAACGAAGAAAAGAGTGCTCACAGTAGAGTGGTACACAGCATATGGCAGCCAAGAAAATGCGGGCTTGGAAAGGGAATGCTTGGAGCTGTTGCAGACGAAAGTTGTTGAAAGATGTACTAGAAAAAAAGGTTTGGACGGGATGGAAGATTTGCAAAAGAGACATGAATGTAGTATGATGAAGAGCGTGAGAAACAAGCAATGACAGGAGGTGACGCGCCAGGTGGATGCAAAAGAACCCCGGAAACAGAGATTGTCCGGGAAAACAAAAGTACTATTGGTAGCATTGCTGATCGTATGTATCGGCGCGGGGCTAATTTATATAGACACTGCTTACGGAACAGGAAGGGTAAAACAATTCTTTGTACGGTTTCGTACGTCAGAACAGACAAATCAGTCGGAAAACAGCGGCATGCTGGCAACCATTGCGCTGGATGCAGGAAGTGCGGCATCGTTTGCAGTATACGACCAAGCCTTTTTGCTATGTACAAAAGACGGTATAAAATACTATAATAGTGTCAATGATCAACGATGGAATGATACGTTTAACATGACGGCGCCGACGTTGATACAGGAAGGACCCTTTGTAGCGGTGGGAGATTTGAATGGGAAAAATCTACGTGTTTACGACGAAAATGGATTGTTGTATTCCATTCAAACAGAAGGCACGCTGATGCAGTTTGCGCTGAATGAAAATGGCTATCTGTCTATGATCGAAAAAAATGGAGACCGATATGAAATTCGCATCTATAATGCCAAAGGAACGCTGCTCAAAGGCAGAATAGAAGAGACAACAGGCGTGTATCCCATTTCTACGGATGTATCTGATGATAATCGATCTTTTGCCGTCAGCTATGTGGATACCACAGACGTTCGTTTGAACGGTAGAGTATTGTTCTTTTATATCAATCCTGGCGACAGCGAAAGCTATACAGACAGCATGTATGCTTCAGTAGATGATTATGCAGATGAGTTGGTAGGCGGAATCAGTTACCGCAGTGACGGGACGCTGGCGGTAGTTTCAGATAAAGGTATTTATGGTCTGCAGGAAAGTAATACGGTGTGGAAGTATCAACTGGAGAATGAAATAGACTTTATTTCTTTCCAAAACAAAAATAGTATCGTTGTTGCGTTGGGAGATAGCCTTGCCGGAATGGAAGGCAAGGAAGCAGGCACGGTCTGCTGGCTGAATAACAGCGGGAGAGAGACGGCTTCTTATCTGAGTAATGCGGATGTCACATACCTTTTTGTAGGGGAAGATGGTGTGGTCGTTGGAAATGACAGAGTGTATACCGGAGTGCGACATACAGGAAGAGAAGCGTGGCAGTATCAGGCAACGCAGGATATTTCTGACGCAATCCCGATGGAAAGTTTTCATCATGTATTGGTGGTTGGACAGGATGCGGCATGGATATTGGATATGAACCAATATGCGGCACAGTCAAATTCTGTTTCCAATTCCAATCCGATGGAATCCAGTACAAGAGATCCAGAACAGACTGCAACAGAACAAACAGCAACGGAGCAGCCACAGTTGGAACAGAAGGAGGAATCCCTTTCAGAGCAGACAGGCGCAACGGAGCCGGAGGAACCAAGCGGGCAAGAATCGGGAGAAGAAGATGCTGCGGGTAATACAGAATAGGAGGAATGGAGGGTATGTTACCTTATCTATTAGATGGGATTGCGGCAGTGCTGGTATTGGGTACGGCAATACAGGCATACCGCAAAGGATTCGTACGGGCGGCACTGAATTTTCTGCCGATTGTGGCAGCACTGGTGGCAACGAGATTTTTTACACCAATGGCAAGCCGTTTGCTGCGAAGTACGCCGTTTTTTGGATCGCTGTCCGAACGCATTGCGGAGAAAATGCAGTTGAACCATATGATCGGATCGGCAGCAATGCAGACGCAAACAGAAATGATACAAAACATGAATTTACCAGATTTTTTGAAAAACAGTTTGTTGGAAAACAATAATCCGGTGATTTACCGCCTGTTGGATGTAGATTCATTGCAAGCCTATATTTCTGGTTTTTTGGCCAATATCTGCGTGAATATTGTGAGTGTGTTGTTGGTGTTTGTGGTAGTATGGTTGGCAGTCAAGTTTGTGCTGCAGGCCTTGCATATCATCAGTAAACTGCCGGTATTGAACTTTTTCAACAAAACCTGTGGGTTTGCGGTCGGTCTGCTCAAAGGGCTTTGTGTTACATGGCTGGTTTGCTTTGTATTAACCTTTTTCCAATGTAACGCGTCCTTTGAAGGATTCTTTACAGCACTGAATCATTCCTATTTCGCGCGACTGCTGTACGAAAATAATATCTTGATGTACTTTATTTTGACTTTATTTGCATAGTGCAAAAATAAGCAAAGAATGGGGTTTTCTTTTCCGAGAAGAAGAGAAAGCTCTTTTTTTGCGTAAAGCCAAGGAAAATGAATTGACAAAAGGGTCAATTGCACGTAAAATGCATATACACAGTGTATCTACACTGTGTATATGCATAATGCTGCCTGGAAGGAGGGAGAGCATGGGAAGATTATATAAAAGCGCTTGTTACTGCACAAATCTGCGCCGCAGTGCAGTGGCGGTTAGTAATTATTACAGTAATGCGCTGAAAGAAGTGGGCTTAAATGCATCGCAGTATTACTTGCTGATCAATTTATCTAGACTGCGGCAAGCAAACATTACACAGTGGGCGAACCATGTTGGATTAGAACGCAGTACAATGGTTCGGAATATTCGCATATTGCAGGAACGTGGTTGGATTGCGCAGACGCATCTGGGGCATGGAAAACAGTTTGCGCTAACAGATGCGGGAGAGGTGGTATTAAAAGAAGCGATTCCCATTTGGGAGCAGACGCAGGCAGAAATGGAACGGTTTTTGGGGCAGGCGGATGCAGAAGCGGTGTTGCGTGTTGGTGAAAAATTACAGGGATTGGAAGGGTGATATGATATGACGTATGAAGAAGTTTTGCAACAGGCAAAAGAAGTATTATCTCCGAAATGTAAGGTTTGTCCAAACTGCAACGGCAGAGCGTGTGCTGGTATTATGCCAGGACCGGGAGGAAAAGGAACTGCAGCAACGGCGAAGCGAAATTCGGATTATCTGGCAGAGTATGTGAAATTGGAACAACGGGTGATGCATGCATCCTTTGAGCCGGACTGTACGATTTCTTTATTTGGAGAAGTCTATCGTTTGCCTGTATTTGCCGCACCGATCGGCATGGTTGCACAGAACTGGTCAGACGCCATGAATGAGTATCGTTATGCACAGGCAGTGATTCAAGGACTGGAAGCATCTGGCTCATTGGCGTTTACTGGCGGTGGTGTTTATGATGAATGCTTTGATGGACCGCTGCAGGCATTGCAGGAAAATAACGGCAGAGGGATTCCGACACTGAAACCGTGGTCACTGGATTTGGTGGAAAAACGTCTGCGCATGGTGGAGGACGCAAAAGTTCCGGCATTTGCTATGGATATTGACACGGCTGGATTGCCGCATGCGGCAGGCGTTACATTTAAAACACAGCAAGACCTGCGAAAAATAGTGGACATGAGTGGATTGCCATTTATCGTCAAGGGGATAATGACTGCGGAAGAAGCGGTTGCGGCAGCAGATGCAGGGGTATACGGGATTGTGGTATCGAATCATGGCGGGCGTGTGATGGATAGTGGATTGTCGACAGCGGAGGTTTTGCCAGAAATTCGCCGTGCCATTGGCAAGTGTATAAAAATACTGGTAGATGGTGGAATACGAACCGGACTAGATGTATTCAAAATGTTGGCACTGGGGGCAGATGCGGTGTTGATCGGACGTCCGTACTCTATAGCAGCTTACGGCGGAGGATCGGAAGGTGTTCGATTATATACAGAAAAGGTATATGCAGAACTGGTGGATACGATGAAGATGACGGGATGCTGCACCATCGAGGAGATTCAGGGCAAGCATATTCGTATTCTGAAATAAGAGAAGGGAGAAAGCAAACTGCGGATTGGACGGAGAGAAACCCGTCCAATTTGTTTGTAAAAAAAGTAAAACAACAGAATTTCAGATGATTTTACATATATTTTATATGTTTCTAAAAAAAGTGTAGAAAATATGAAAAAAGTTGTTGACAAGAGTTTGTTCTCGTGATAAGATATTTAGGCGGCTGAGAAAAAGCCGAAAAGAAGAGAATGCACCTTGAAAACTGAATACAAGACAAACAAGAGTCAAAACAATCGAGAAAAATTGATTGAAAGATAAAATGTAGTAAAGCAGTAACATTTTATCTCGCTAGTCAGTGAGTTTCGAAACGATTAGAAGC
>DXEB01000076.1 GCA_019115165.1 Candidatus Anaerotignum merdipullorum
GCGAAAGAAGCCGGTTTTGAAGGTATCGGACTGCGGGCAGAAACTTATGTTGACGCACTAAATGAGGGGTTGTTTGATGTAGATATTCTAAATATTCTGAAAAAATATGAGATGAAGGTAACGGAAGTAGAGTATATCGTACAGTGGGCGGACGATGTACGCTCTTATGAACAGAAATACAAAGAACAGATTTGTTTTCATATGTGCGAACTGTTTGATGTACAGCACATCAATTGCGGTTTGATGGAAAACTATTCTGTGGAACATACAGCGCAGAAATTGAAAGAACTCTGCCATAGAGCAGGCAGGTATACCATTGGTGTGGAGCCAATGCCATACAGCGGTTTGCCGGATGTGAAGAAAGCATGGGCAGTTGTGAAAGAAAGTGGATGTGGGAACGCAAAGCTGATTTTGGACAGTTGGCATTGGCTGAGAGCGAACCAGCCGATAGACCTATCTGTTTTGGAGGGGATACCCGCGGAAAAAATCGTATCGGTTCAGATCAATGATGTACACGACAGAGCATATGCAAAATCAATTCTTCGGGATGAATCCATGCATGATAGATTGGCGCCAGGCACAGGATGCGGCAATACAGAAGCATTCTGCCGTATGCTGAAGGAAAAAGGGATTGTTCCAAAAGCCATCGGAGTAGAGGTAATCAGCGATGCCATCTTAGAGCAGGGAGTTGCTGCAGCAGCAAAATACAATTTTGAGAACACGGTAAAAGTGTTACAGACAGCTTGGTCGGAAGCATTACCAGGGAAATAAGAGGAGAAAAAGAGCGATGGTTCTATTGATTGCAAAAAATACGGTAAAACAAGGAAAACAGCAGGCGTTTTTAGAACTTGCAAAAGAGATGATTGTACAAACCAGAAAGGAAAGCGGTTGTATTTCCGATGATCTGGTAAGTGTACAGAATGATTCGCAACAATACTACTTTATTGAAAAATATGCAGACATGCAGGCGCTGGAAGCTCATCGGGCGACGATGCATTTTCAAACATTGGTACCGCAGTTGGCAAAACTTCGAGAAAAAGCGTCAGAAGTCAGCACTTGCACTGTAATAGAATAAGAATTGGAGGAAAAAATATGAAGTTTGAAAATATGTTCCAACCCATTCAGATCGGTCCGATGACGGTGGCAAATCGCTTTGTGATGTCGCCGATGGGCAATAATTTTGCTAATACAGATGGCAGCATGAGTGAACGTTCTGCTTCCTACTATGGCGCAAGAGCAAAGGGCGGTTTTGGGCTGATCACCTTTGAAGCATCCGTCGTGTATCAAGAAGCAAAAGGCGGTCCTAGAAAGCCATGTTTGTTTGATGATAGTACAATCAGCAGTTTCCAAGCAGCCATTGCAGCTTGTCATCAGGCAGGAGCAAAAGTTTCTATTCAGCTGCAGCATGCGGGACCTGAGGGGAATACCCAAATTACTGGTTTTCCGCTAAAGGCTGCAAGTGCTATCCCTGCTGCATATGGCAGAGAAACACCAAAAGCGATCTCCAAAGAAGAACTCTATCGTCTGATTGAATGCTATGGCGACGCAGCGGTAAGAGCGAAAAAAGCAGGTGCGGATGCGGTTGAAATTCATTGTGCGCATGGTTATCTGGTTAGTACGTTTATTTCTGCGAGAACAAACAAACGAGTAGATGAATTCGGAGGAACCTTTGAAAATCGTATGCGCTTACCGAAGTTGATCATTGAAAATATCCGTAAAAAAGCAGGAGATTCTTTGGCGATTTTATGCCGAATCAATGCAACAGACGATATCGAAGGCGGTCAAACAGTGCAAGATGCAGCCACAGTGGCAGCCTACTTGGAAAAAGAATGCGGTGTAGATGCAATTCATGTTTCCAGAGCGATACATCTGCATGATGAATGCATGTGGGCGCCCAGTTTGATTCATGCTGGTTTTAGTGCAGATTATGTTTCTGAAATCAAACGTGCGGTATCGATCCCTGTGATTACCGTAGGTCGTTATACAGAACCTTATTATGCAGAACTGATGGTAGCAGAAGGCAGAGCAGATTTGGTAGCATTTGGCAGACAGAGTATTGCTGATCCAGAGATGCCCAATAAAGCAAAAGAAGGCAGATTGGATATGATGAATCCTTGTATTGGCTGTCTGCAGGGATGTGTTCCTAATATGTTCAAAGGAGAACCTATTACATGTTTGGTAAATCCTCTGGTTGGCAGAGAAGCAGAAATGAAAATGGCTGAAACAAAGAAGAATGTCATGGTGATCGGCGGAGGTCCGGGCGGTTTATATGCAGCTTTTACGGCGGCTTACAGAGGTCATAGTGTGACGCTCTATGAAAAAGGCGATATTTTGGGCGGCAATATGCGTCTGGCTGCATATCCTCCTGGGAAAGGCGATATTACCAATATGGTAAGAAGTTACATTGCAAAATGTGAAGAATACGGCGTGAGAATCGTGATGAACAAAGAAGTGACACCTGCGCTGGTGGCAGAAGAAAAACCGGATGCAGTGATCGTTGCAACTGGTTCAAATCCTTTGGTATTGCCGATTCCTGGCATTCATGATACGGGTGTGATCCATGCAGGTGATTTGCTTGATGGCAAGGCTTCTGTCGGCAAAAAGGTATTGATTGTCGGCGGCGGCATGGTTGGTTGTGAAGTTGCAGATTTCTTGGGAGAGTTGGGGCATGAAGTAACAGTTATTGAATTGAGAGACCAATTGGGTCCCGATGTGATCCCAGAACATCGAAAATTCCTGATGAAGGATTTTGCGGCGTACCATGTACAAGGAGTAACAGGAGCAAAAGTATCTCAGTTTTTTACAGATGGCGTATCTTATACACTGTCAGACGGTACAGAAGGCAGATTGGAAGGATTCGACAATGTGGTTCTGGCGATGGGATATCGCAACAATGATACCATCAGTGAAGAAATCAAAAAACTTGTTGCGGAAACCTATGTCATTGGTGATGCCGTTAAGGCAAGAAAAGCCTTAGATGCAACAGCAGAAGGATTGAATGCGGCTTTACATCTCTAAACATGACAAACGATAGGAGGAACATACAATGGAAAAGAGAATTACAGGCAGAACGGGTATGTTTTGTTTGATCGGTACACCGGTAGGGCATAGCGGTTCGCCCGCAATGTATAACTATAGTTTTGCGCAGACAGGGCTGGATTATGCTTATCTGGCGTATGATATACCGCTGGAGAGGACGGAGGAAGCGGTCCAGGCGCTGAAAATGTTGGGATGCAAGGGATTTAATGTAACAATGCCCTGCAAAACAAGGGTGGCAGAATTGGTAGATGAGCTTTCGGATGCTGCAAAACTAATCGGAGCTTGCAATACAGTAGTTGTGAAAGACGGAAAACTGATTGGCAATAATACAGATGGTATGGGATTTGTCAGAAATTTAAAAGAAAACGGTGTGGATGTCAAAGGAAAGAAAATTACGGTTATGGGTGCAGGTGGTGCAGCTACCGCTATTCAGGTGCAGTGTGCGTTGGATGGTGCGGAAAAAATCTCTATTTTCAACAGAAAAGACGAGTTTTATGCAAACGGTGAAAAAACAGTAAAAAAGATTCAACAGATGGTGCCTGATTGTGAAGTAAGTATTCATGTTTTAGAAGATACCAAAAAACTTTACGATACAATTGCCGACAGCAATATTCTAGTCAATGCTACGAAAGTCGGTATGAAGCCTTTGGATCAACAAACCCTAGTGGAAGACACATCTGTATTCCGTGCGGATCTGGTGGTAGCGGATGCAGTATATAATCCAAAAGAAACGAGATTTGTGAAAGAAGCAAAGGCAGCTGGTTGTAAAGTAGCCGTAGGCGGCATTGGTATGCTGTTGTGGCAAGGAGCTGCAGCGTTTCATCTGTTTACAGGCAAAGAAATGCCTACAGATGAAGTGTATGAGTTGTTCTTTCAATAAAAAAGAAATCTGAAACAGCGCAATATATGATTGTTGACATGTTTTGATCTCTTTCGAATATAAAAACAGTAAAAAGCTTACATGTGAAAACTCCATTTTATAATTCCTTATTCATATTTGAAAACGGCTGCGTGAGAGCAGCCGTTTTTTGTATGGATATTATAAAACGAAAAAAATGGATATAAATCGGTTGAATGATGGTTTGATTTTTCTAATGCAGTGAGAAATAGCTTACTGTTTTTGTTGTTGTCCCTTTCTTTTCGACACCTAAGGTTTGTTGTACTGCTGTCAGATAACAATGTGATTTATTGTTGTATGGATATGAGAGTGGAACGGCTGATGTCTGAAAGAACTGTCAAAGAAAAGGAAAATGCGGAAAAAGCAGATGGAACGAAAGAGGCAAAATGAAGCATTCTTCGAAACCAGATGGAGAATAAAGATTGCTGCTGGCTGTAGAAAAGAAGGGGATTTGTATAAAAAAGGATGTGTTATTTGGTGATTGTTTTGTTTTTGTGAAAGGCAGAATACTTCTGTTTGCCTAAAATGATGAAATGTATTTCTTGATGTGCTATGAAGAACAGTTTCAAAATAAGAAAAGCAGTTCAAATTGAGCGGCACTGTTTTTGTTAGAATCGGATAATAAGCAAACAATAAGAGAAAGCAAAAAACAGTATGAATAAGGTGCTTTTGTTCGCAAGGAAATGCTTGAAAAACATGGAGATAGCACAGGGGATCTTTGTGCAAACTATCATAATAACAGAGAATCCATGGAAGCATTGCCTTGAGATGATAAAGGAAAGAAGTAAATTGCAAAGGAAAAGACGATTGATTTTATTAAGTTGGAAAGAAACGAAAACGATATGCTTGGAATAAGATCAATCTCGAAAGGAATTTTATTTCTAAGATTTATACAAGATGGATGCTGCCAAGGGAAAATATATGCTTGCTCCGTTCTGTGCGTCGTCGTGTTTTGTCAGCCAGATGGAAGGAAGATCAACCAGAATGCCGTTTGCTTGTGCAGAAGCCATGGAAGGATTTTCACACCTTGAAATACGAATTTGCAAAAGATATAATAAAAACAGAAACAGTTTCTTCCAAAATGAAGTCTCTCTCAAAAGAATGATTGATTTGGGAAAAGGATCATCCAACAGTAAGAAGAGGATAGATATATTTAAGAGATCGAAAGCAAAAGGAGGAATTGGATATGTCGGATTTATATACAAGAAGAATGGGGATTCGCGGAGAAAAACGCAACATTCGGGTTGCACTGGAATTTATGGCAAAAAAGGCGTCCGAGCGGGACAGCGACAGCTATTTTTATGAGATGCTGCTCAGACCGAATGTATCTGAGGCAAGCGAGGAAGGCTATGGCCTGACGTATGCGTTTGACCAGAAGGAAGAAGGGGAAACGGTACGTTTTGTATCCTCTGGCGGCATGGTTCGCGGGCTGTTATCGGTACTGCCGTATCCGGAGGTGTTTGAAGCGATCGCAGGACAAAGCCCGGATGTGGAATTTTACGCGGAAGTATATAATTACGGCGGCATACAGGAAAGCAGCAGCTATCTGGAAACATTTTATTCTCCCATGGGAGAGACGGCGTTACGGTACGGCATGATCCAAATTGCGTGGGATCCTTACACAGATGAGGAGCAGCATGGGGATTCCCCGTACTTCAGTGAGGAGGAAATTGCCAGTCAATACCTGGAATTATATGGAAAGCCGAAAAACTATTTTGACAATCTGCTGAGCGAAGAAGCGGGCAAGGAGGAACCGTCGGCAGAGAACACACTGTATCATCTCTGCGCCTACAAAGAAGACTATTGGCAGGAAAAATCTGTATCTGGCTTAAAGGAACCGCAGGTCATACAGGCGCTGGAAAATCTGCCGGAGGGCAGCCTTCTGAAGCTGCAAAAGGAAGAACCCTATATCCTGCGGCTGCAGTCGGTCTTTGGCGATGTTGGGTATCTTTCCTGTGGGGATTATGCCTATGGCACGCTGTATGAGCTTCCAGAAGAAATGCTCCGGGAGATCACAGTGACGGCAACAACGGTAACGCCGTTGTCCAAACGCAGGAAAAATGCAAAATCCGGTGTGCTTAGGATTTCCCTTTCCTTTCCGGAGCAATGGAAAAGGCAGGCGGAAGCGGTTGCGGTCAGACGAAAAGCCGAACGATGCTGCGCAGAGACCCCTTTCCTGCAGGAAACCGTGCGTTCCATCTACAAACAGGCAGGGTTTACCTTTGACGGAGGACGCTGGAAGGATGGAAAGGAAACCGATCTAAAGTCCATTTACAGCTTCTCGGCAGAACAACGCCTTCAGAACTTTTATGACGAGATTCCGTGCTATCATAAAGAGACGGTTCGGGGATATCTGGAAGTGATTGTTTGTCACGGACAGGCGCTGGAAACATCCGGTTATGGTGGTCTGATGCGGATTACGAATGATGTCAATGCAGATGAATCGGTGCTTTTTGGAAAATATTGGATGAAACCTGTTTCTTTTGCAGAATTGCAAAAAGAGGCGGAAGAGATGCTCGCGGGATTTTGTAAGATATATGCCGCCTACCGTATCTACGGCGCTTATGGCGTGATTGGAGAGCCTGAGGACAGCATGCGGTATGTTTTCTCGGAAAAAGGGGAAGAGGTCTGCAGAACTGCGGATACCGCAGAAATGCTGAAAGAAGGCGGTACACCGCTGGCTGTGCCGGAAAAAGCGGTGGATCTTCCGCCGGACAAACAGGATCGTTTTCTGATGATCAATGCGAGAGGCAGTATTGAAAATTATGACCAGACATAAAGCAGAGCAGGAATCCGATTTCCGTTCAGAAAAAAGTGGTTGATGTTTCCGTTTTCAGCAAAAAAGGCAGTGAGTAATGAACGCTCACTGCCTTTTTTGCTGATTGTAGATAAGATATCCCTTCCAGCAAGTATGGAATGCAAGGAGTTCTTTCACTCCAAAGAAAATAGCAAGGGATCCATTCATTTTCAGAAATCAATCATTCCGGTCAAACAAAAAGTTCTGTTGTCCAAATCTTTGGTACTGCTTAATAAGCTTGCAGATTGTATCATAGTCCTGTCTGGAAAATGAGATTTTATTTTTGGCAAAGTCCCAATAACCATTGTTTTTATTATTTTGAATATAGAAAATTTGTGGGCAGGTATAGCTATAAAGTCATTTTTTATTTCTATTGATTTTATTATGCCAATTTCTCCAAATTCAAGGAAATATCGGTCGAAAGAATTGATTTTAGCACGAAGTGCAAGAGGTGCGGGATGTTTCCGATATGCGCTCGAAAGAATCCCATAGGCTTTTTTGCATGCGCGACGAAAGGATTCATGGGATGAAAATCCGTAATTGATTGCAATATCCAACAGACGTTGGTTAGGAGTCCGCACTTCTTGTAAGGCAAAGGCGAATATTCTGTGCCGCAAATATTTCACAATGTCATATCGGTTACTTCTTTAAATTTTCTTGTGGTATAAAATTTGGGATAACCAAGTGTTTGAGAGAGATGGTGCAGTGTTAATGCTTCATTGTAATGGTCTTTGAGACATGAGTCTATTTCGTTTACAATCTTTGGATTTGTTGCTGCCATTCATACGTATTGTGTCCTCCTTTGTTTTTATCATTTGCAATGATTATTCCCGTCGAATGAAGCAGGTGCTGCTTTGATATCATTTGCGATTTTGAAAGAAACGGTTTGCATTTTTTTACCATAACACGATTTTGGCAATGTTGTAACAGATGAAAGGAGTGTTCTTTTCAGATAATGCACGAAAATAGTAGGACTGAGAAAAGAAATGGCTAATTGTAAACCAAAATAGCAATATAAGTTGACAATAGAGGGGCGCTATGATATGATTCCAAGAAATGACAGGAATCGGTAGAGAAAAGAGAAGTTGTTGAGAAGCAAAGGTCAATCTGGTAGAGGGAAATGGTCGATTTCTATGTATCATTTATGGAAAGCAACTATTGTCCTGTGAAACATGAGTTTTTGAAGATTACAACCAGAAAAGATTGGTGTTGCATGGAAGAAATACTTTTTTACGGAAATCAGATTCTCTGTGCAGAAACAATTTTGGGTATGCAGAGAGAACAAGAAGAAAGGTATCGAAAGGCAACTGCGACGAAAAGAAAAATTTGGCTGATATGCAAAAGATTCATAACTTGGTTCTGTGTAATCGTTCCATGTTCCTGCGGAAGAGGTTGAATCAATCCAATATCAAGGAGGAAATATGCAAAGGGTAAAAACAAAAGACAGAATTCTATGTGCGATGTTTGTGGCGCTGATTGCCATCGGTGCGTTTTTGAAAATTCCAGTACCAGTTGTGCCCTTTACCCTCCAGTTTTTATTTACTACATTAGCTGGACTGCTGTTGGGAGGGAAAAAAGGTTGTTTGTCTGTTTGTCTTTATATCATTTTGGGATTGATTGGGTTGCCGATTTTTGCACAGGGCGGTGGAATCGGCTATCTATTTCAGCCAAGTTTTGGGTATGTGATTGGATTTGCGGCAGGCGCCTATCTGACCGGAACCATTGCAAATGCTGTGAGACGACCGGATTATCAGCGCTTGCTGGCAGCGAATTTTGCTGGTCTTGGCGTGGTTTATCTCTTTGGCATGGCATACTGCTATTGGATGAGCCATTTTTATTTGGGAAATCCGATCGGATTATGGTCATTGTTTCTCTATGGTTTTCTTCTGGCAGTTCCCGGAGACGTTTTGTTGTGTATGGTTGGAGCAGGGCTTGGCGTTCGAATGATTCCCTGGATCAAAGGAGGCAGATGATTGAGAATGAGAAAGTTAGAGCGGATGGGAAGAGATGTGATACAAGGAAAGCAGATCACCAGATCGGAGGCGGTTTGGTTATCTCAGCAGCCGCTGGAAGCGTTGTGCAGCAAAGCGGATGAAATTCGAGCACGTGTTTGTTCGAACCAATTTGATATTTGTACGATTATCAATGGAAAAAGCGGGCATTGTTCGGAAGACTGCCGATTCTGTGCACAGTCTGTGCATTATCATACCGGAGCGAAAGAATATGCGTTGCGTTCGGAACACGAAATAGTCGCACAGGCAAAACAAAACGATGCGCAGGGAGTATTGCGGTATTCCATTGTCACTTCTGGAAAACGATTGCCGGATGGAGAAGTAGATCACATGTGTCAGGTTATTCGTCGGATTCGGAAAGAAACCAATCTTTCGGTCTGTGTTTCTTTTGGATTATTGGAAGAAGCACAGTATCAAAAACTAAAAGAAGCTGGCGTCACACGCATACATCATAATTTGGAAACATCGCGTCGAAATTTTCCGAATTTATGTACGACGCATACGTTTGAAGATAAGGTTCGTGCGATTCAAGCAGCGCAGGCGGTAGGGCTTTCGGTATGCAGCGGTGGAATTATGGGATTGGGAGAAACGTGGTTGGATCGGATTGATTTGGCATTGACGCTTCGAGAATTGGGGATTCAGAGTGTACCGGTGAATCTGCTCTATCCCATTGCTGGAACACCACTGGAGGGCAGAAAAGTATTATCACCAGAGGAAATGTGTCGGATAGTAGCGGTATATCGTTTTATTTTACCGAAAGCATTTATTCGTTTGGCTGGGGGACGAGGACTGCTTGTCGATCAAGGGAAACGTTGCTTTCAATCCGGAGCAAATGCCGCGATATCCGGTGATATGCTAACGACGGAAGGGATTACCGTGGAATCGGATCTGCGGTTGTTACAGGAGTTGGGATATAAAGTCCAGCGGTGATATGTCAAGATAAAAACAATATTGAAAGATATACTTTCAGCTATGTTTCAAAAAGACAAAAACACCCACCTAAGCCCTGCAAATCGTATTTTTGAAAAATGAGCAGGGTTAGTGTA
>DXEB01000077.1 GCA_019115165.1 Candidatus Anaerotignum merdipullorum
TGATTTTCTTTTAGTAATGCGGTCGCCAAACCTTCATTCTAAAATTATAATTAGGAGGTTTTATATACTAAAGTATTTTATTTACCCCTAGTAGAACTAGGGGTTTTGTTAAGCTAAAGCATCCAATAAAAGTATAAATAAAAAACCAGTGGATTCCAAATGGAATCCACTGGTTTTTTATTTATACTTAGTTATGCGCAATCCAATTTGCATATGTTCCTTGCAAACGGTATCGCCCTTTGCTGTTTTACAATCGACCAACAGAAAGCGACTCTGTTGTCCCCTCTTATCGCTTACGGTCAGAAAAGTCCAATCTGCTTTCGTTTCCTTTTCTTACGAAAGCCTGCAGGTTTTATCTGAACTGTGTGAAATTCCTATGTATCTCATTCTTCATGCGCATGGCGTTCCATATTCACCTGTTCCATATCATATTTTTCCAAAATATCCAGCGGATTGTCGGTTACCGCTTCCTTACTGTAACGATTAATCAGTTCAATTCCTTTTGCATCGTGCAACAAGGACGCCGCACCACCGGTACAACCATGTTTGCAGGCCATACCTTCAATAAAGTTCGCATCCAGCTTACCGAAAGACGCCATCTTCATTGCTTTGATGCATTCTTCAATCCCATTACAACGAATGGGCTTCCATTCCACATCCAAACCACTGACTTCTACCGTACGTTTTACGCTCTCCGCCACACCGCCAGTTCTGGCAAAGTTTCTGCCAAACGAAGATGCAAAACCGCCGTCTCTTTCTTCTAAAGAAAGCAAATCAATTTCTCTGGCATCAAAAATTGCCTGTAATTCTTCAAAAGTCAATACTACTTCTACAGCGCCTTTCAAAGATTCCTGTTTAATCTCTACCTTTTTTGCCGTGCAGGGACCAATAAAGACAATTCTTGCTTTCGGATCTTTTGCCTTAATCGCTCTTGCAGCCGCGATCATCGGAGATACTGCTGTAGAGATATGATCCTTAAACTGCGGATAATTCTTTTCTACATAATCCACAAACGCAGGGCAACAGGAAGATGTTTTCCAACCTTTTTCTCCTACCGTTTCTGCAAATTCCTTTGCTTCAAAAGCAGATACCATATCCGCTCCCACAGCTGCCTCCACTACATCATAGAAACCCAACTGCATAATTGCAGAATATACCTGACCAGTTTTTACTCCCGGGAATTGACTGGAAACTGCTGGTGCTACCAGTGCATATACATGATAACTGGTATTGTTCCAAGAATTTTTCAGCAAATTTAACATATCCATCATAAAGGATTTGTCAACTATTGCCCCAAACGGACACTGATATACACAGGCGCCACAGGAAATGCATTTTTCATGGTCAATAATTGCCTTTCTATTCTCATCCATTTTTACCGCACCTACCGAACAAGCACGAATACAAGGACGTTTTACTTCACTAATGGCGTTAAACGGACATACTTGTTTACAACGACCACATTCAATACAAAGCTCTTGATTGATATAAGAGCGGTGGTTCACAATCGTAATGGCATTTCTGGGACATACTTCCTGGCACTTATGACCCAAACAGCCGCGGCATGCCTCTGTTACAACAAAACGGTCAATGGGGCATTCGTCGCATGCCGAATCCAAAACGTTGATGATACGATCATCTTTGGTAGGTTCCATCACCAAATGTACCCGTTCTTCAATGATATGACGTTCTTTGTAGATACAGCAGCGAAACAATGCCTTGGGTCCTGGAATGATGACTTCCGCAATTTCTCTGGGATCATCTGAAGTCCCATTGAAGAAGCGTTTTGCCACTTCCTTGTTTACAAGGTACTTGATATACTGTACGTTACTTTCAAAATTTTTCACCATACCTGAATACCTCTTTTCTCCTTTTCTGTTTTTGTGATTTCGCCATGTTCATCGCTTTTGAATTTTTAATCCTATATATTGCATTCAAAATTCAGCAATACGCTGTCTTTTGATTGCCTCATTCTGATGGATTCAGTTCATTCTAACATATATTTTATTCGCATGCAAGCTATTATCCAAAAGACTTCAGGTAAATTTTTCCAATTTTTTTCTATCGCCATTCATCCAAATTCAGCACTTTGCCTCCCATCCATTGAACCTCTTTTATATCATGAGTTGCCACAAGAATCGTCCTGCCTGCCGCCTCTTCCAGCACCATGGCTATCACTTCCTGCTTTGTTGCTTCATCCAAACCGCGAAACGGTTCGTCCAAAACCAGGATATCAAACTCCGCCAGCAGCGCCCGGGCAATGGCAACTCTGCGCTGCATCCCACCACTAAGCGCCTCGACCGTCTCCCCCGCCCACGCTTCCAGCCCCAGCCGGCGCAGCAAATACGGTATACGGTCACATTGCTCCCGCGTACGGCAAACACAACGTAAGTTTTCCCGCACGATAAATCCGGGAAGCAGACGATCTTCCTGAAACACTGCGCTGAATCGCTTTCCCGCAAGCCCCTCCATTTGTCCGCTATCGGGCTGCTCCAATCCCAGTAACAGCCGCAGCAGTGTTGTTTTCCCTCTGCCGGATTTTCCCATCAACGCTGTCACACATCCCTCCTCGATTTCACAGGAAATGTGATCTAGCACAACTTGGGTCTCATAGGATTTCATAACCTGCCGCAGCACAATCATTTGCCACTCCCCCTTTTGTTTTTTCTGTCTAATCCATCCAGTGCTGCTAATATCGCTTTTTCAAATACAATGCTGATGCAAATAATCGTAACCGTCCATGCAAACAAGTCCGGCATCTGCAAATAAATCTTCGCTTCCTGCAAACGCTCTCCGATAGAGCCATCTGGAATTCCAATGACTTCCGCCGCAGTCCCTGCCTTCCAGCAAAGCCCCATACCAACTGCACAAGCCGAACGCAGATAAGGGAACATTTGCGGGAAATATAAATATTTCACTTTCTTGCGAAATCCTAAACCAAACACCTGCCCCATTTCCCATAACTGCCGATCCGCCTGCAGGATCCCTTGCAGTACATTATTATACACAATGGGAAACACCATCAGAAACGATATGAATATAGATAACTGGCTGGAAGAAAGCCAGAATAGCGCTAATATGACAAACGAAGCCACCGGCGTTGTTTTCACTGCCGCCATAAACGGTGCCAGTAAATCCCGTACTATGACATATTTTGCCGAACAAACTGCCGCAGCAATCCCCAAGCAACCCGCCAGAAAAAATCCTCCGAATATCCTGCATCCGGAAAACCAAATACTTTGCCAAAAAGACCATTCTCCAATCAATTCCATCAGACGGCGGCAGACAACAACAGGAGATACCAATAGTATCTCCTGTTGTATCCACATACTGCCCAACTGCCAAATGGCAAGCCAAAACAATACCGCCCAACCTTTCATACTGTGTTTACGCGCCATGATAGTAGAATGTATTCTCCGGCAGTGCCCCGCCAACGGCTTTTGGATTTTGCTCATATAATACCTCCAAATATCCGCTTAGTTTTTCCTGCATTTCCTCCCCGGTGATATAAGTGATATTGCAGTACGGCAATGCCCGTTGTGCCACATCTGCTTTTAAGATATCAAACTGCTCTATCAGCGCTGCCGCTTCTTCATTGTTTTCCTGCACATATTCCACTGAGGCTGCATACTGTTCCATAAACAGCGCAACCGCTTCTTCATGCTCTGCCAAGAAATCATTTCTGACTACCACCACGCCGGTTATCATTCCGCTGGGATTTTCCTCTCCTGCCTGCAGTGCATCCCATTCCGCACTCAGATCCAGTGCAATCCGCAGATTTTCATTCTGCATCTGCGCAGAAGTCACAAACGGCTGCGGCAGCATTGCAATAGCATCAGGATTCGCCGCCAAAGCTGCTATGCATTCTGCATGCTCTGTTTTCCATTCAATCGTCACATCTGTTTCCGGATTCAGACCATTTTCTTCTAAAATATAGTTCAATCCATATTCTGGTGTTGCACCTTTACCAGATGCATAAATGGTCTTGCCTTTCAAGTCAGATACCGCGTGGATGCTGTCACTATCTTCCACAATATAAAGCACGCCCAATGTATTGATTGCCAGTACACTTAAGTTCTGATCCATATTTTGGTATAGAACCGCAGCCAAATTGGCAGGAACTGCCGCAATGTCCAATTCTCCTTTCGCCAGCAGCGGCGTTACCTCATCCGGTGATGCAGACAGTGTAAAGCTGTAATCGTTAGGAGCCGTCTCTCCAGCTGCATCCTCTTCCATCAGCTTGACCATACCCATTGCCGTCGGTCCGATCATCGCACCTACCTGCATCGCCGTTGGCTCTGCCTGCTGCGTACCACAGCCAGCCAATGCTGTGATCCCCAGCACGGCTGCCAACAGCACAGCAATACCTCTTTTCATAGAACATCCCTTCCTTTTTGACGTTTCACAATTTTTATTTTTATTTTACTGCAAAATTTACTCTTCTACAAGTTGCTTTTGCAACATCCTCTACATTCTTTTGCCTTTTTCTCTATATTTTGTCTGTTGTTCCCTTTGTTTTCCGCCATACTTCACAGAAAAAGAAAAAATACAATGTTTCGTTTGCTTCTTTTCCATGAACGTGCTATACTAACCCCATTACATATTGTACTTATTTTTATACAAAGGAAGGATGCTATGCAAAACCATACAAAAGAACTTTATGAGAATTTACAAACCCTAACGATCTTTCGTCCATTGCTGACCCATCCATTGCTGCAGCAGCTGCAAACCATGCTGCATACGCAGCTCCAACTGGCACAACATCCGGATGCCCCTGCGCAGTTGTATGATGCAATTTCAGCATATTGCGACTTTACATCTGAAATCTATGAATATTCTGTCCAAAATGAAAGTGAAATTTCCGGCAATTTTTCCATATGCTTAGCAACACTTTTGTTCCAAACAGAGAATATTTATCTAAAAGCCAAAGCACAGAAAAAACGATTTTCTCCTGCATTGGAGCAGCGGGTTTCTATAGAACTGTCGATTTTGCAGCAGCTTTCTCAACTGCGTGCAGAAGATATGCTTCAAACCCTACAATCCTGCGGTCTTTCCGCTTCTCTGCCCGTTTGGACAACTTCCCCGCTTTCTCTGGAAGCAGAATACCGCAGACGAATGGAAAATTTATCGCACACCGGTTTTGGCATCTATGCCCAATACCATATTTTCCAGTTCTCCAATGGTCAGATTTCTCCTGTACGTCATCCAGATATCCAGATGTTAGAAAACCTGACCGGCTATGAACGGGAACGTCAGATGGTGCTACGCAATACAGAAGTCTTTTTGGAAGGCGGATCTGCTTCCAATGTTTTACTTTATGGTGACGCTGGCACAGGAAAAAGTACTACAATCAAAGCAATTGCACATTCTCTGGCGCCTCGTGGGCTACGGCTATTAGAAGTCAAAAAAAATCAACTATATCTAATCCCTGAT
>DXEB01000078.1 GCA_019115165.1 Candidatus Anaerotignum merdipullorum
TCGGGCAGCATAGTTGGTATAATTTTGCCATGAAGACTCGTCTCCTTTCTGGGAGTACATTGTGTTTGTGGTAAAACCATTGTACCAGAAGGGCTGACGGGTCTTCAACTTTCATTTAACTTTACAGTCCGATATAATGTTTTAGGAGTATTTAATATGAACTATCAAAACACGATACAACTACAAAATTGACCAATACTTGACTTTTATCCATTACACTTATGCAGAAAAGGAGAGTGGCACAATGCCTTATAAGATTTTAATTGTGGATGATGAGGAGATGCTGACAGAACTACTCTCTGACTATTTGCAAGACTGCGGTTACACAACCTATGTTGCGAATGATAGTGATCATGCATTGGCCCTGTTACAGAAGCATCCAAATCTTATTCTCTTGGATATCAATATGCCTGGAACAAATGGGTTGGAACTGTGCAAAATGATTCGCAATTATATTTCCTGCCCCATTCTGTTTTTAACTGCAAGAGTCACTGAAACTGATAAAGTTGTTGGTTTGCGTTCCGGCGGGGACGACTATATTACAAAGCCTTTCAGTTTTCAAGAATTGGCTGCAAGAATTGAAGCACATCTGCGACGGGATGAGCGTTCTCAGCAAAAAACGGATGTGATTGGCTGTCATCAGGGCCTTCTTGTAGATCTTTCCAGCCGTAAAGTAGTCTGGAGAGGAAAGGAAATCCCATTTTCCCGCCGGGAGTTTGACATCATTGAATTTTTGCTCTCAAACAGCAACCAGATATTTGACAGAGAACGCATCTATGAAGCAATTTGGGGTTATGACGCAGAAGGCGACAGCAATGTAATAAAAGAGCATATCCGCAAAATTCGGGCCAAACTTATGAACGCGACTGGCAATGAGTATATTGAAACCGTCTGGGGAATGGGATACAAATGGAAAAAATGAAGAAAAGTACGAATTCAATTAAGAAAACTTTTGGAACTGCTGTCTCACTTACGATGCTTGCTGTTTTCTTTTGCTCTGCGATTACAATTTATGGCTGTTGGCGAGTACAAAAGTATCTATTGCCGGATTCAAAAGAAGTATGGCTGCAAACCAGAACAACGTACACAGATGGCAGTTATTCAGAAAGTAAACAGTTGTTCCGGCTGGACACACCTACTGAAATCAGCAAACTGATCCCTACCGAAAATGAATCGAACCAAGAAGAACACGTTGAATATACAGTTGAAATGATCAAGTCCAGCTACTCACAGCTTTCACCCAAACAGAAAATCCTGTACCGTGGCTCGCAGAGCGCAATGATTATGTTTCCGGTTTTATATTCTGCGGTTGGAGTCATCCTATGCGTATGGTGGTTCTATTGCAAAAAAATTGTGCCTCCTGTGGAAATCCTTGCCGATGCAGTTGTTCATATTCAAAAAAATACGCTTGACTTTCAAGTGGTCTCTCCCAGTAAGGATGAACTTGGACAGCTTTGCTCTATGTTTGAGACTATGCGTCAAATCTTGTATGAAAATAATCGGCAACTCTGGCGAACGATAGAAGATCAGCGTATTCTGCAGGCTTCTGTTGCACACGATTTACGTAACCCTATTACGATTCTTGAAGGATATATTGAATATTTGCAAAGCAACCTTCCAACTGGGCGTCTTTCCGGTGAAAAACTTGACCACACGCTTTCCAATATGTCCGTTGCCGCAAAACGCTTAGAGAAATACACCGATTGTATCCGCAACTTAAATGCGCTGGAAGAAATAGAAATCAAACCGTCCCCTCTTTCTTATCCAAATGATTTAGAGAAAATGATCAACGGCTTATCGATCATGACTCGCGGGAAAGGTATCCCTGTAAATACAGATTGTCAAGGGAGCCCTTGCACGCTCTCTCTCGACCAAATTATACTTTCTCGAATCCTTGAAAACATTCTCGCCAATGCAATGCGTTATGCAAAAAGTACAATTCAAGTTTCTTCTCATATAAAAGAAAATCGGCTTACTATTTGCATTACTGATGACGGACCCGGATTTTCCGCCAATATACTTAGCAAGAAAGCTACGATGTTCTATTCGGAAGATCCATCTTCAAAACACTTGGGATTGGGACTTGCAACCGTTCGCATCCTCTGCCAAAAGCAAGGCGGTCAAATACTTCTTTCAAACATTCCCTCAGGTGGGGCATGTGTTCGCATTCTCCTGCCCTTGCCGGATTCCGAAATAGAAAGCACATTTTGAAAAAGGTGCTGCCATTTTTAGGCAGCGCCTTTTTGTTGACCGAATTTTGACTTTTATGGAGTACCATCTTCTTGTAAATTAAAGGAGATTTGGAGGAAACAGAATGGGTCAAATTATTATTAAAAAGGCAATGGCTTTGTTTTTTGTGTTGGTATTCCTTACCGGTTGTTCTAGCACGAAACTTCCACAGGAGGAATCGTCTTCCTCTATACCGGTACTTGACGAAGAACAAGAAACCGATTTTTCTATGCCTGAGAACACAATCATAGGCACTGTTTCTCACGGCCCGTCTATCGAAACACAGTATGAAGAAGATGGGATTACGCCCTTGCCTTTTGAGTACAATGGGGGCATATTTTCGCTTCCCTATGAGGTGTCTGTGGAGGGTGTGTCCACGAACATTGGCTTTCTTGTATTTTGGGATGGTACCCCTGTTGCCTATGATGTAGGAGATGGCACAGAGGCTTCTTATTGTCATACATTTACACAAAATGAGAAGAAAGAAAAGCTTTCTTTTTCCATCCGTTTTACACCCACCGGCCGGGCAGGAGAACGTCATACATTGACGGTCGCCAGCATTTATAACCCGGACTATAAGCCGGATATGAAAAACAGTTCCTCTTATGGTGCCTATCACAACATCGTCTGCTGCGTCCGGCCGGTATATTTGTCTGTCGATCCACCTGTATCTTCTTCTCAGTCCGAAACATTCCATACTGTAAAAGAATTAACCGTCACTGAGGAAGAACTGACACACGATTTTCTTGAGAAGAATCTTTCAGTACTCTACGGCATGAGAGAACTAACGATGGAAACGTTGGATAAACAGGTTTACTTTGCGGATTTGATCAATGGCGAGCTTGTTTTTGATAATTATGCAATATCAAATGAACCGGTAAGTGCCGAGCTTTGTCTATGCGGTACCGATGGAAAATCGTATGCTGTGACGCTTTATCTCGATCATCAACCAGTCTGCGAAACGCAGCGGTTAACGGTACACAAGGGAAAAATCACGCGGCTTTCCGTTTCGATTGACCCGGCAGTAATCAAGGATTCCTCTACGGCGTATTTTGTGGCGGTTCCGTTGGATGAAGAGGATTCTGTGAATGTTGTAAAAAGCCGGTCAATCCTGCTATATAAATAAAGGAGAACCACTATGAAAAAGCTGATTTCTATCATATTGTCCGTTTTTTGTCTGTTGACGTTGGTCGCCTGTAATCGTGTCGGTAACAGTGAGGATACTACGCCTGTTACTAGTACAGATCATAATACGGATGCAATGTCTGTTGCCAGTACAGATAAGACTGCGGATACCACGTCTGTCGTTGATACGGACGAGAATGTAGATGCTACGTCTGTTGCTGGTATCGATGAGAATGCGGCATCTATACCAGCACCCAATGAGTCGTCTTCAGATGCCGCGCATATTGGTACATTTTGGGAAATTGATTCCGCCGCATTCTCTGGCGGAGTGGAACGCATTTTTTATGCGGGAGATAACAAATTGCTGGTGTATGCTGATGCTATGCACTTATATGATACCATAACCGGCACAACCATTGCGGAATACACGTTTGAGGGGGGAAGGCTAAAAGATATCACATGCACGCCAACCGTAAATGGCTATGCTATTACCGGATGGCAAAGCGGAGATGGAAATGGGGCATCTTTAGGTACAGCATCGGGAAGTGGAGTGATGTGCTATATTTTCGACTCATCTTTGACGCTGAAAAATACATTTTCTCTGGATAGTCTGCTGACTGCAAATGGCGGTGTTATGGCGGCGAAAGCTTCTCCGGATGGCGATCATATTGCGTTTTCCGACCTTGACAGCCTCTATCTTTACTCCATTTCCAACGACAGTGTGAGTACAGTAATTTCCAACGATCAAGGCATTGGAATAATTGGAGCGATGACTTTCACTCAGCAAGGTTCTCGAATTGTTTTCTTGGGTGACGATATGTATGGCAGCGTTGCTTTGGATGGCAGTAATCTAATTTATGGCGACTCACATGGGTATGCACTTGGAGATTCTATGATTTGCTATGATGATACCGTATGGATTCCGCAAGATTTTACCAAAGCATCAGGACAGTTACTCAGGCTGGATGGTACCTGTCAAAAGCCAAGTATTGTCAACTTTACACAAGGCGATACCGGTAAAGATGGGGTATTTGGTTCGGAACAAGGGCGCTATCTGGCAACTGCGTCCCTAATGGAAAATGGTATCCGTATGCGTATTTATGATTCTGGGACATTGGAGCTGGTTGCTGAGCGGGAATTTACACACACAGACGGAAACTACTTTGCGCGGGAACCGAGGGGAATTTGTCTTTTTGACGATGCTCGTGCAGGTGTTGTACTGTGCGGCTATGACCAGCATACCATTTCCTTTAACTTTACGTTTTAAGCATTTGAGGCGTGGAAACATGGCAAGGTTATTTCGCTTTGAATGGAAAAAAAGCTATGGACGGCGATCCGTTTTATTGGTAATTCTTCTGTTTACCGTGCTGAATTTTGCCAATATCGCCTACAGCTTTCGTTCGGATTCCTGGCTTGCTGATTCTCCTGGCTGGCAGAAAGCCTACTGGAAGTTGTATGACCAATTGTCAGGGCCGATTACACAAGAAAGTATCCATAAGTTACGGCAAGTCTATGATCCATTGGCTGAAAAAATGGCTGATTTTACCTTCAACCGCGTTCAAGATCCCAATTCACTAACCGGCATCAACGAATACAGCGATTATTTGATGATGGAAAGCTTTTATGTGCTACCAATGCAAAATTTTTTGGAATATCGTGAAAAAGCGCAGCGAATTGCTGAGAATGCACAGGAAAATATCCATCTGTACAATCGGCTGGGCAATGATTATGAGAGCAGAAAAAATGTAAAAATCTATCATCTATTTGTTGACCGGGAAATAGACTCATTCGCTTATACCGAAGTATGGGATCGTTTGTCAGACTACACATTTTCTTCATGGCTGGCGCTGCTTGTCTGTCTGTTCGCTGCCTGCAATGCTTTTTCGCAGGAGAAAGAAGTACAGATGTGTTTGCTTCTCGACACTACCCCAAATGGGAGAAAAAAGACTGCAGCCGCCAAATGCCTGTCCGCAATCGCTTTTGCAGTGCTTGTGACACTTTGGTTTTCTTTGGTCGATTGGCTCGGCTTTGCATGGGTGTACCAAACGTTTTCCGGGTGTTCGATGCCAGTTTATGCCCTTACGGATTTCGCCACATCCCCTTTACAGTGTTCTCTGGGCTTGTATTTTGTGCTCTGTACAGGGATGCGCATATTAGGAACGCTTGTCTTTACACTGCTCTGCTGCGGTATTTCTTCCTTATCTTCCAACGCTCTCTATCCTTTTCTTTTAAGCGCAGCTATTGCTCTGGGCTGCAGTGGGGTAGCTACTGCAACTCAAAATCTGTATCATCCATGTTGGAAAGCGTTTAACCCAGCTTCCCTTTTGTTCCCCAAAAGCTTATTCTCCCATACTGAATATTGGAACTGTTGTGGGGAACCGATTCTTGTCCCGTTGGTCACTGTGATTTTTACACTTCTTTGCATTGCGTCTGTCATTATTTTTTTATGCAGGAAAGGAAAGCCATGGAAGTCTTTGGATATGAGTTTAAAAAATTGATGTTCCATCAAAAAGGTTGGCTGATCATACTGGTTTCCGTAACGTCAGCTCTGCTCTATTGGATCCTGGCGGATTCACCTGCCGTACCGGACATGGAGCTTTACCGTCCGGCATATGACGCAGAACTTTCCGAGGTAGAAGGTCCATTAACATCAGAAAAGAAAGTGTGGATTGACCAGACATTCTCCGATGTGTTTGCCGCCAGACAGCAGTTACCGGAACTCTACCGGGAATATTATTCCGGTTCACTTTCCGAATCAGAGTTTAAAAAACAGGAAAAATCATTGCGGCAGTCTGCAGATCGTTATCAGGGATTGAATGTATTGTATGATCAGTATTTATATGTGCGGGAAGCCGAAACTGACCGTTGGTTTCTCTATACAAACGGATGGGATGCTCTCCTGGCTGACAATGGTCCGAACCTCTTTTTGATTGCTGCCCTGGTTCTTTTGTTGGTACCGTTCTTGTGTCGGGAATATAGCTGTCAAATGGACCTGATTATTCTTACCACATCAAGGGGAAGCCAAGCTCTCGGGATTCAAAAAAGTATCCTGTCCCTTTTGATAGCCGGAATCCTTTCTCTTTTATTGGATGGCCTGCATGTCCTTTTTTGTATGTTCAAATACGGTTTGCCTTGCCCTGACGCGCCGATTCAAAGCTTGCAGGCTTTTTCGGGATGTATCCATGAGATCAGTTTGGGAATGGCGCTGGGAATCATAGTCTGTGTGCGCATGGTGGGTGCAATCTTTTTGGCCGCTTTCATTCTGGCTATGGCAGCCTTGACGCGTAAATACGCTCCGTCCTGCTTCATTGTATTCAGTGTTTTGTTTCTGCCTTGGATCGCTTTGAATGACACGGTGCAATATCGCCTTCCGATACCGCTGGGATGGCTGCGGGCATCGGGAATTTTTCGCGGCGACGAAACCGCTGCTTCTATTACTGGTGAAGAAATCATGGTGTTTTCTCATTTGACAGTGCGGGAAATGATTTTTTTAACCGTTGTTGCCTTATTCCTGATTGTTTTTTGCCTTATGATTGTAAGCAGACGCGGCCGTAATATGCTGCTGCGTTTTCAGCCTTCATACCGTATTGTGCCAATTTTATCTGCGCTGCTAACTGTGCTGCTTACCGGATGCAGCGATACTGCTGGCCCGCCACCTGATGTAACATTCAATTCTTCGCAAGCGTCGGTTTGGTATGGAGATGGTTTCACGGTAAACGCTAGTTCTGTAAATATGGACTCTGGTACAGAGATTGTTGTACGTCTACCGGATGGCAGTGAGGAAAATTTGGTTCGCACTCCTTTTTGTGAGATGCAAAGCATTTCAACAGCCATTTTTGGTACAAAAGAAAGTATCGCATATCTTACTTCCTACACGCCCGCCGAGGACCTGGTGCGTTTAAGCGAAAGAGAGAACCAAACGATTTACCGCATACTGTGTGTTGACCTTACTACCTTTCATGAAAAAGTCCTTTTTGAAGCTGAGGCCGCAAATGACAACAAATGGGCATTTCTGAATCAAGTTCAAGCATTTTTCCTTGATGAGGAGAATCTCTATTTTGTTTTGCCGGAAGAAATACGGCAGGTAAATCGCTTTACGCATACCGTTACAGTTTTGGACATCCCAGTAGGCGCTAATATCGCCTTTGACGGCAGTCGGATTTATTATCTTGATGAAACCTGCTGTCTGGCAAGTTATGACCCCGCTCTTGGCAGTACAGAGGTGCTGAAGAATATTGCTGCGGACCAGTTTGTTTTGGGACCAAGCGGTGTTTATTACACGGATCTGCGTCAGGGCGGCCAGCTTTGTTTCTATTCATTCACAAAAGCGACTACACAAATTTTGTATGAGGGACCAGTCGAGACGCTGTACATTGAAGGAGATACACTATTTTTTACAACATCCGGACAAGAACAATCAATAAATCTGTGTTCTCTGCAGTTTTTGGGAAGTATAACATGATAAACTCCTCCGAAGGGCAGAAGAAAAGATTGATGGGGGAAACAATGGAAATACAGTTTCAAAATATATCCAAACGATATCAAAACAAGTTGGCGCTCAACCAGTTTACAACCAAACTGACACCCGGTATATACGGACTACTCGGAGCCAACGGCGCTGGAAAAACCACGCTCATTAACATATTGGTGGGGATACTGGCCTGCAGCGGCGGCAATATATTCGTGGATGGCACCGATGTCCAGAAACTGGGTAAGCAGTTTTTGAAGGAGATTGGCTATTTGCCGCAGTATCCGCAGTTTTATCGAGATTTTACTGTTCAGGAATTTCTTTCTTATATGTGTGCATTAAAGGATATTCCACATGCAACGGCGCAGCAGCGCATTGTTGATCTGCTAGAAGCGGTCAATTTACGCGATGCCGGGAAGACGAAAATTGGTGCACTCTCCGGTGGGATGCGCCAACGGGTTGGCATTGTCCAGGCATTATTAGGCGACCCCAAACTGTTGATTCTGGACGAACCCACTGCAGGGCTTGACCCGCAGGAACGTATCCGTTTCCGCAATCTGATTACCCAATTTTCTGAAAATCGGATTGTATTATTGGCCACACATATCGTGTCCGACGTGGATGCGATTGCCAATAAGGTTTTAATTCTGAAAGAAGGCATACTCATCCGTCAGGATACACCGGAACATTTATGCGAAGAATTGACCGGAAAGACATGGGAAGTGTCACTGAATGCAGAGCAAGCCTTGTCCGATTTTGACCGATATCCCATCAGTAAGCTTCAACGCAACGGAATGCAGCTTCGCATCCGTGTTTTAGCAGATGCAAAACCGGCGCAGAACGCCATAGCAGTAAACGCTAATTTAGAAGATGTTTTCCTGTATCATTTTGGTCAATCCGAAGGTGCTTGCTAGTTATCAAGAAAATCTTTCGTCCAACACCCGCACTTAATTGCCAAAGATTTTACCGTATCTTGATTTTACGTAATCCTCGGCGAAGCCCTCCGGCCACAGGAGATTAAAAAACAATCGATCTGTTTGGATATGAATATACGAAAACTTCTTGAAAGTATGCTACAAATGGGGGATGAATAATGCCTTAAATTATGCGGGCCGATCTGCCTTGTGCAGATTGGCCTTTTATTTTCCAATTGGAAAAAAATCTGCAAAAAATTTTCAAAAAACTTTCCGGTTTGTACCCCTGAGATGTGTTCTGGTAATGTGAGGAGGCGAAAAACAACCAGCTCAAATCTGCCAAAGGGGGGAATACGCTATGACCGCTCCCTCGGAATACGAAAAACGGATCGTCGCCATGGTGGACTCGTTCAGCAAGACGGTGGCCCGGAATTTCAGCAGAAATCTCAAACGGGCAAAGGCAAACACGGAAAAATACTACTCCGACGAGCCAATCGACTATCTTCTGGAAACTTTAAGTCACGACGACAGGTATCCGTCCGATCATTTTGTGCTTTATGCGGACGAGCTATCTTGCGTGATTCACAGCGAAACTTTATATAAAGCACTGTGCTCCCTGCCAGAAAAGCAACGGAAGGTCTTACTGTTTGACTTCTGGTACGCTTGGACGGATGGGGAAATTGCGGCAAGAATGGAGGTGACGACCCGCACTGTCTACAACCTGAGACAGCGCGCTTTTCAGGCAATCCGAAAATTCTATGAGCGAGGAAGCTCAGAGCCATGCACTAACCTATGACCTAATTAAGCGAGCAGTTCACGGCGACCAAGAGGCAATCAAAGCATATCTCCTGCACTATGACGCTTACATCAATTCTCTGGTGGCATATGATGAAGTCTGGCCGGATGGCCGGATCTATCGCCACATTGACGAAGATATGAAAATCGAAGTGCAGATGAAGCTCGTGGACGCATTACAGAACAAATGGAGGAAACTGATATGATACTGATACCAGACCTGTTTTCCTTCGCCTACGTCCCGAACTGGTACTCCCAGCTTGCTATGCTGGCGGAGATGGCCCTTCCGGAGCCGTGGCGATTCAAAAACCCTATCTACTTAACGAAAAATCCAGACACTCCGATTTTGGAGCGATACATTCACGCAATCTTTAAGAAACAGCTGATTGACTACAAGGACGAAAGAAATCCCAGCAGCGCGGCAGATTACTTTCACATTGAGAATGAATTTTGCTGCTTCCATACAGGCCTCTACACCCGGCGGTATAAGGCCATTTATGCCTGTTTCGACCGGAACAAAAAGAAGGACTCCCTGCTGGAATGGTATTTCAGGGGCTTTGCGGACGAGCTGTCGCCAGTGCTCCGGCATATCTCCCCGCTGCCGAAGAAGCCCAGCTACTATATGACGCAATATGGCGTCAATTACAACCCGGAATGGCCGATCCGTGTCAACGTGGAGCATATCCTCGGTGATGCGGAGAACCTTTCCCGTATCCCGCCAGAAATCCGAGAAGC
>DXEB01000079.1 GCA_019115165.1 Candidatus Anaerotignum merdipullorum
GCAGAACGGTCAAAAAATCTGCCGCTTTCGTCATCGTCAATGTAGTGCCGGATATTGGTTAAGTGCTGTCCTCTGGCATAGTTCTCCAAAAAGATTTTTTGGTTCTGTATGCTGTTGCTCTCACCGCCGTGCCTGTCCTCGTCGCCCACGGAAAGGCGGGAGTAAAGGGCGGTAATTTTGCTATAATCAGTCATGTGCATAACCTCCTGTGCGTCCATGTAGGTGTCCTTTACACTTAAAATTATGCACTCCAGCGGGCGCTGCCATACTCCATGCCTTTGCGGTATTTCTTCACGTTCTTGCTCTTGCAGTACACCACCAGCCGCACGATCACGGCACCGGCGATACCGATACACAGGTCAAACAGGTGCAGGCTTGGCAGCGGGTTGGCAAAAGCCGCCGCAAAACCATCCGCAAAATGCAGGAGCTTCCCCGACAGGTCAGCACCAGCGGCCAGCCGGTACGCCTCCCCGCATTTCGCAAACAGGTACACAAAAATCAGATACGGGAGGTTCAGGATCAGCAATTTCTTTACGTCAGGCTTCACAGTTCCAGCCCCCTTTCCTTGATTTTCTCCTTGGCCCGCTGCTTGGTCTGGGCCGCCGCCTTTTGCTTCACAGCGGACAAAACCTTGCGGATAGAGGGCCGCTGCTCCTTGGAAAGCGTCTTGGCGGTAAACTCCCGAAACGCCAGATCAAGGTTATCTGCATCCTTGGCCTTGAAAATCACAACGTAGTGGGGCGGCTGGGTGGTCTTATCTTTTCGTAAGGTAAAATCCACGCCGTATTTCTTGGCGCATGGCTTGAACGCTCCAATGTTGGCCTCGGTGATCTCAATGTTGGAGAGATCAGCCCCATGCTTTTTAAGCTGCTTTAGGCTCTGCTGGCCGTGGTGCAGCGTGTTTTTGCCCTTGGCCCGGTGTTGCAGGTACTTTTTCAGCGCCGCTTGCAGCACTTGAGCCGTGAGCTTGCCCGTTTTCATGGACAGGGCAATGGTCTTTTGAGTAACTTCTTCCTGCAATCGCATCCCTCCTTGTCAGAAAGTCAAAAGCGGCGTCTAAGGCGGAACCACCAGACGCCGCAGGTAGATATAGGTCAAATCCGCACCCGCAGGCCGGAAAGGTCGTCGGCCCGGATGCCGACAAGATACCAGTTTTCGGCCATTTCAATGCGGGTGGGCCTCCATTTGCCGCCGATCATCACGTCGAAACACTCCCCGCAATGCAGGCCGCCGTAATAGTCGGCCAGATCAAAGCGGATGTCGTAACGGTCTGTTCGCTCGTCAAAAATCAATGCGCCCTGCTTCATAGGGTCGTCCTCCTTTTCTCGTTACAGGCTTTCGCCCTCGCCGCAGGAATAGTCCGGCAGGCCGGATTTAGGCTTTCCCCAATCGGGCTGTGCCATGTCGTGCGCGACAAGGGCCGTGTAGTAGTTGGAAATGGTGCTGGGGGCGTTGAACAGCATAGCCCGCAGGTATTGTTTGATATTGCGGACTTTCGTTGTGTTCTCCCGCAGACAGTCAAGGACAAAGCGGATATGTTCGCCGGTCAGCTTCATGTACTTGGATTTCACCAGCTCGGCAGGGTAGTCGTCCCCGGCGACACGGATTGTCTTTCGGGCGGTGCAGACGGTTTCCAGCATCAGGTCTACGATTTCGTCAAGCTGTTCACGGTCAATGCTCCTGTCCTGAATGAGATAGGCATACTCGATGTTCTCCAAAATGATTTCCCGATAAATCCGTACAGCCTCATCCTTTCCTGTCCTTTTCCGTTCCGGCGGCGTAGCCGCTGCCTCGCCCTCCATAGGGGCAGGGGTCGGGGATGGGATAGGAATGGAATGGGTACTTTGTCCATCTGTAATTATTTTTTCTTTTTTTGATAAGTCAGTTCTTTGTACTTCTTTATTTAATTGCGTTGGATTTTCCGACGCCGGATTATCCGATGTCGGATTTTCCAACACCGGGTTATCCGATGTTGGATTTTCCAATACCGGGTTTTCCAATACCGGCTGTTCGTAGATGGTATAGACCATATCGGCCATTTTGCCTTTTGCGTCACGGCCCTGCTCACGCCGGATATATCCAGCTTTTTCAAGCTCCCATACCGCTGTCCTGATCGCGTCGATGCTTTCCCGGTTGATATAGGACAGTCCTTTTAGGGTATAGTCCCAATCCTCCGGCAAGGACAACATCTGCGACAGCAGGCCCTTGGCCTTTAAGGTCAGGTTCTTATTCCGCAGGTGGTGATTTGACATCACCGTATAGCCTTTGTTCTTTTCCACACGGAAAACTGCCATAGCGTTGTTCGCTCCTTTCACTGTGAATTTGACCGCTGCATAGTCGGTCAGCTTGCCCGGCTGATAGGGACACTCTGCAAACTGGCAGAATTGATATTTCCAATCCGGGCGGTAAAATCGGCAGGTGCCGCAATCCTCCGGCGCGTCCGCCCCGCCGCCGTCGTAGTGATCGAAACCGGGCTTTTCCTGCATCAGCCGTTCAAACGCCCGGTCAGGGCCGGAAGTAAATAGCATGGCGTCGCCTCCTTTCTCTATTTGGGCATAAAAAAGCGGCGTCCTGTTCTCCCATGACGGGAAAGAGGAACGCCGCGTTTACGGTGTCGTATTCAATTTATGATGTGCCGTATTTGGGGTGGCGGGTATTAGCAGTATGGTTCAGCATATATGCGGCTCAATCCGAAAGTAGTAAATTGGTAGTAAATTGAGTTCTCATATCCTGCGAAATGCCCGTATTTCCGGGGCTTTCAGCGATAACCTAAAATTTTCCGCAAAAAATTTTGCGTATTTTCCAAAAACAGGGTAAAATAGGAACGAATACAGAAAGAAACCTCGAAAGGAGATGGAATCGAATGGATCCCAGAATCGAACAACTGGCATATCAACTCGTACACAATTCCTGCCGCCTTCAGGCAGGGGAAAAGATTATGATTCATCAAAACGGCATTCACCCGACGCCTTTGGTCAAAGCAATCATCAAAGAAGTATACCGTGTGGGCGCGACGCCCTTTTTGCGCCTGATGACCAACTCCCTGGAACGGGAGCTGTTGCTGGGCGCCACCCAGGAGCAGATGTCGCTGATGGCAGAAGCTGATCGGCTGCTGATGAAAGAAATGGATGCCTTCATTGGTGTACGGGGAGAAGATAATCTCACAGAGCAGGCAGATGTCCCCAACGAAAAACAAACTCTGTACGAAACCTATTATTCCGCGCCGGTGCACCATGATATCCGTGTACCGCACACCAAATGGGTCGTTTTGCGCTATCCTACCAACAGTATGGCGCAGTCCGCCCATACCAGCTTGGAAGATTTCGAAGATTTCTATTTTCATGTATGTAATTTAGACTACCAAAAAATGTCTGTTGCGATGGACAATCTGGTTGACCTGATGAACCGTACCGACAAAGTTCGATTGATTGCGAAAGATACGGATCTGACCTTCTCTATCAAAGATATTCCTGCCGTCAAATGCGCCGGTTCCTGCAATATTCCCGATGGAGAAGTCTATACCGCACCTGTGCGCGACTCCATCCATGGCGTCATTACCTATAACACGCCCTCGGAATATAACAGCTTTACCTTTGAACAGGTTCGGCTGACCTTTGAAAACGGAAAGATTGTCGCTTGTGACGGCAACGATCCGGCACGACTGGAGCAAATTTTTAACACCGATGAAGGCGCAAGATATGTTGGAGAGTTTGCCATTGGCGTCAATCCCTATATTACCAAACCAATGAATAATATCCTCTTTGATGAAAAAATCGCCGGCAGCATCCATTTTACTCCCGGCAACTGCTATGATGATGCTCCCAATGGCAACCACTCCGCCATTCATTGGGATTTGGTGCTGATGATGACTCCGGAATACGGCGGCGGAGAAATTTGGTTTGATGAGGTACTGATCCGCAAAGACGGACGTTTTGTTCTTCCGGAATTGGAATGCCTGAACCCGGAACATCTGAAATAATTCTCTTAGCGCTTTCATGTCCTGCATAAAAAACTGCCGGAAATTTTCACGGCTTTGGAAAATCCCAAATTCTTTTTCCTTTTGCACGTATATCCGTTGACAGAAAAGCCCAAAATATAGTACAATGCAAGGTATCAGGACAACAGCTGTGAAAAGGAGAGTATACGGCACACAATGCCACAGAGAGTCCGTAGCTGCTGAAAGCGGACGCAGGAATGCCGTAGAAGATGGCCTTGGAGCTTCGCACCGACTGTCTTTTCAGACACAGGCTGCGGCGGGATACGCCCGTTAGCGCGTAAAGGTATTTTTGTACCTGCTGAGGTCTTTTTTGCGAGAAAAAGGCAAAAAAAGGTGGTAACGCGGATCATGATCCGTCCTTTGTCAAAAGGACGGATTTTTTTATGCAGCCGCATCCAATGTCCCAATGATTTCTAATCATAAAAATAAACAGAAAAGGAGAGATATCCGTGGCAAAAGAAAAGTTTTATATCACCACACCCATTTATTACCCCAGTGACAAACTGCATATCGGGCATTCCTACTGTACCGTTGCAACCGATACTATGGCGCGCTATAAACGCCTGCGTGGCTATGATGTCATGTTTCTGACCGGTACAGACGAACACGGTCAAAAAATTGAGCGTATCGCCAATGGACAAGGCATGACGCCCAAAGAATATACCGATAAAATCGTGGTTGGCATCAAGGAGCTATGGAAGACCCTCTGCATTTCCTATGATAAGTTCATTCGTACCACCGATGACTATCATATCAAAATCGTGCAGAAAATTTTCAAGCAGCTGTATGATCAGGGAGATATTTACAAAAGCTCTTATGAAGGCTGGTACTGCACCCCTTGTGAATCTTTCTTTACCGAACACCAGCTGGTAGACGGCAAATGCCCCGACTGTGGTCGGGATGTGGAACTGCTGAAGGAGGAAAGCTATTTCTTCCGCCTTTCCAAATATCAGGACAGAATCATCCAATATATGGAAGAAAACCCCGAATTCCTTCAGCCAAACACGCGCCAAAACGAAATGATCAACAACTTCCTCAAGCCCGGTCTGGAAGACCTTGCCGTTTCCCGTACCTCGTTTAAATGGGGGGTACCCGTGGAATTTGACCCCGGTCATATTGTATATGTTTGGGTAGACGCCCTCTCCAACTATATCACTGCTTTGGGCTATGGTACGGATGACGACAGCCTGTTCCAAAAGTATTGGCCTGCAGACGTACACGTGGTTGGAAAGGAAATCGTGCGCTTCCATGCCATCATCTGGCCTGCGATGCTGATGGCATTGAATCTGCCGCTGCCCAAAAAGATTTTCGGTCACGGCTGGCTGGTCATCAACGGCGGCAAAATGTCCAAATCTGTCGGTAATGTCGTAGACCCCAATGTGCTGGTAAATAAATATGGCGTGGATGCCATCCGTTATTTCCTGCTGCGGGAAATTGCCTTTGGTCAGGACGGTAATTTCAGCAACGAAGCATTGATTCAGCGTATCAACTCCGATTTGGCAAACGATTTGGGAAATCTGGTTTCCAGAACCGTCGGCATGATTGAAAAATATTTTGGCGGCACATTGCCTGCAGAACATGCCGCAACGGATTTTGACGAAGAGTTGAAGGCAGTTGCGCTTTCCACCACAGAGAAAGTAGAAACCGCAATGGAAAAAATGTTCTTCAGCGATGCGTTGATTGAAATCTGGAATCTGGTACGCAGAACCAATAAATATATCGACGAAACCCAGCCTTGGATTTTATGTAAAGATGAATCCAAACAGGCAGAGCTGGCAAATGCTCTCTACCATGTAGCAGAAAGCATTCGCATCATTTCCGTGTTGATTGAGCCGTTCATGCCCAATACGCCGGAAAAAATCCGCAAACAATTTTTCATTGAAAACGGTGAAGCCACCTCTTGGGATAGCACCAAAACTTGGGGAATCTTGCCTGTTACCTTAAAAGTACAAAAGGGCGAAACACTCTTCCCCAGAATTGATATGAAAAAAGAATTGGAAGAGTTGGAAGCGGCAATCAAGGCTTCTCAAGCAACCTCCATTGCCAATCAGCAAAAAGCGGCACAGGAACAGAAAGCAGAAGAACCCGAAACACCTGCTGAAATTACCATCGATGATTTCTGTAAAGTACAACTGAAAGTCGGCGAAGTGCTGGAAAGCAAAGAAGTGGAAGGTTCCAAAAAACTGCTGCGCAACGTCATTAAAATCGGAGACGAAGAACGAGTGATTTTCTCTGGTATCAAAGATGCCTACGCTCCTGGTGCGCTGGTAGGCAAACGCGTTGTCGTTGCATATAACCTCAAACCCAGAAAAATGATGGGCGAAATGTCCTATGGAATGATTCTGTGTGCCGAAGACGGAGACGGCAAACTGTCCATTCTGACCACGGATGACCCTACATTCCGCAGCGGAAGTGACATCAGCTGATGTATTTCGAGTCCCACGCACATTATGACGACAAACGATTTCGCGAAGATAGGGAGAAGCTGCTGCAGCTTCTCCCCTCTTATGGTATTGATTATGCGGTCAATGTCGGCTGTGATCTGAAAAGTTCACAAAACAGCATCCGCCTTGCCGAAACCTATGATTATATCTATGCCGCCGTGGGTGTACATCCCCACGAAGTGGGAGAGATGACCTCCCAGACCATCGAGGATCTCCGTCGCCTCTCGGCTCATCCCAAGGTGGTCGCTATTGGCGAAATCGGATTGGATTATTATTATGATTTTCACCCTCGAGAACTGCAGCGTTTCTGGTTCCGTCAGCAACTGCGTCTGGCAGAATCGGTTCATAAACCTATTATCATTCATTCCAGAGACGCCGCCCAGGAAACCTTTGACATTATCCAAAGCAGCGCCGTACGGCAAGGTGTGATCCATTGTTACTCCGGTGCATGGCAAATGGCAGAAGATTATGTCAAAATGGGCTTTTTGATTGGCATTGGAGGGGTTATCACTTTCTCCAACGCGAAAAAATTAACAGAGGTAGTGGAACGCATCCCTTTGAAACATATTTTGATTGAAACGGATAGCCCTTATTTGGCGCCAAATCCCAATCGCGGCAAACGGAATGATTCCAGAAATTTGCAATTTATTGTCAAAAAGATTGCAGAAATTAAAAATATATCACCAGAAGATGTCGCAAAAGTTACGTTTGATAACGCAAAATCATTATTTTTTTAAAAAAGGGTTGCATAATTGTTACAAATATGTTAATATAAACAACGTAATAAAAATGAAGGTATATCGTTACGGTATATCTTTATTTTTTGCAGTTGTGAAATATCGGCAATTTCCTATGGAAGTGACGACTTTCATAGCCCTTACGACTGCGATCTCAAGCCCTCGCCAAGGGGTTTGGGGAAGGCATAAAATCTAATGTCTATCATCGAATACGAGAGGAACGCCATGGCGGCTTTGGCTGTCAGCCAAACCGTCAAATCCCATCCTTTTCGGCTCCCGCTTCGCTTTTTCCCACAAAACGGGCGGTACAGAAAAAAGGAACACACGTTCAAGGAGGAAAACAATGAAAACACATCTTAGAGTATTTGCTATCGTGGTATCTGTATTGGCAATCGGCTGCGGCACAGCGTCCGCATACAACAAAGAAGGGATGTCATCCGTGGTACTGGACATGGACGGCGTGCCCCGCATGGTCACCACTGACAAAGCCACCGTTGGCGAACTGTTGGAGGACATTGCGCAAAACATGGATACAGAATATATCCTGGAAAACGCCAGTGAAACCGACGCGATCACAGATGAAATGGAAATTTCTCTGGTATCCGTCACAGAAAAAACCGTTTCCACTACCAAAACAGTACCTTATGAAACGGTGGAGCGGACCAACAATGAATTGGCAAGCGGCGAAACCCGAGTCGTACAAGAAGGGATCAACGGCACCGCTGCTGTCATTGAAACAGAAATCTATCATGGTACGGAATTAGTAGATACCGTCTTTGTCGAAGAGAACATTGTAACAGAGCCCGTTGATAAGATCGTAGAAGTAGGTCCTGAAAATGTCATTGACGGCTACACCTATTCCAGAGCCATCTCAGTAAAAGCAACTGCGTATACTCCGTATGACGCAGGCTGCAATGGCATCACTGCCACCGGTACCAAAGCCGGGAAAGGCACCGTTGCCGTAGACCCCAGTGTCATTCCGCTGGGTTCCAAAGTTTATGTGCCTGGTTACGGCGTTGCCGTTGCCGCAGATACCGGCGGCGCAATCAAGGGCAATCGACTGGATGTTTGTTATACCAGTCTTTCTGACGCATATTCCTGGGGCGTCCGTCATGTAACGGTTTACGTTTTGGAATAACCGCCCCGCATTCATAAAAATATACCACAAATCAAAACCACTAGTAAACTAGTGGTTTGAACAACCCCTAGAAGGGGTATTGCGTGCTTATTCCCTAAAAGGGAATATCGAAGATTTGGCATCGCATTACAATTACAGGCAGCCACTAAAAGTGGCTG
>DXEB01000080.1 GCA_019115165.1 Candidatus Anaerotignum merdipullorum
CAAAAGCCGGAGCTGCACCGTCAGGCGGAAGCATATATGGACAAAATTAAGAAAGAAAATCCCAATGTAGATTTCGCGCTTCTGTGTAACTATGTGCGGCAATCCCAAATATAAAAATCAGGCACAACCTCATGCACCGACATGGGCTGTGCCTGATTTTCTACTTTTTAGTGGACGGACAGCATGGCGTCTGCACATCCAGACCGTCCAGGTAGCCGGTGCCCCAATTACACATTGCTTCCAAAACAGGAATGATGCTTCTGCCAAACGGCGTCAAAGAGTAAATCGTCTTAGGTGGGTTCTCTGGTATCACTTTCCTTGATACCAAACCACTTTGCTGTAAGTCGCGGAGCTGCTGGGAAAGCATTTTTGCCGTTGCTTTTGGGATAAGTCGTTGCAGCTCCATGTAATGAAGCGGCTGTTCAATCAGGTGCCAGAGTATCAAGGGCTTGTATTTGCCGCCGATCAGAGAAAGCGTTGCTTCTACGGGGCAGCTAAAACTCTCTTTTTCTTCTTGCATATCAATACCTCTCATGTTAGGATGGGCACTTTCCTTTTGGGAACTATCTTTCCGGAAAGTACATTCTTGTGGAATTTTTCTGCGGTGTTACAATATAGTCGATGGTTGATTTGACATATAAAATACACGGAAAGGACTTTGAACTATGGAATTACTTGAAATCGCCAAAAAGCGTTTTTCTGTCCGGGACTACACCGACCGGAAGGTGGAGCCGGAAAAACTGAACAAGATTTTGGAGGCAGCGCACGTTGCACCTACGGCGGCAAATTTGCAGCCGGTTCACCTGATTGTCGCCCAGAGCGATGAGGCCCTTGCCAAAGTGGGCAAGGCGGCAAACATCTATGGCGCACCGCTGGCAATCATCGTATGCGCGGATCACAACAAGGCATGGGTACGGCCTTTTGACAAAAAGCAGACCGGCGACATCGACGCTTCTATCCTGACCGACCACATGATGCTGCAAGCAACCGAACTGGGCCTCGGAAGCGTTTGGGTTTGCTATTTCAAGCCGGATGTTTTGAGCAAAGAGTTTGACCTGCCTGCCAATCTGGAACCAATCAACATTCTTGTCGTTGGTTACTCTGCGGAGGGCGAAGGTGATCTGAACCGTTTTGCTGCCCAGCGCATCCCCATGAGCGATCTGGTTTCCTACGACAAGCTGTAAAGAGCCATCATATCAAGGCGCAGCCCTTTTCACGGGGCTGCGTCTTTTCATCTTTCAGAAATGTGGGCATAGGTTTCTTCCAAAATCCATTTAATGTGTTCGTCGCAAAGGGTATAGAATACGTTCTTGCCGATTTTATGCGAGGCGACCAGCCTCGCCATTTTCAGGATTTTTAATTGATGGGAAATTGCAGACCCGGACATATTCATTTGTGCGGCAAGTTCCTTCACGCAATATTCCTGCTTCATCAGCGCCCACAGAATATTCATTCGCGTAAAATCACCCATTGCCTTGTGCAGTTCAGACAGCTTATCCATGTCTGCTGCGTCAGGCACGAGTAAGCATGATTTTCGCTGTTGTTCCATAGTGTTATCCGACCTTTCGTATTTGACAGCTATATCGTTTGTGGTTATTCTATTTTAGAAGGGAGGCGGCGATATGCCACACTACCATTTGCCCCACAACCACGGACAAGATATTGAAAAGGTTTTAGATAAAATGCCTGCCGAAGAAAATTTTCGGGAAATCGCGTTTCTGTTTCAGCAGTTGAGTGATCCGTCCCGTCTGCGGCTTTTATGGCTGCTGTGCCATAGTGAGGAATGCGTCTGCAATCTGGCCGCTGCCGTTGATATGAGCGCACCGGCGATTTCACATCACCTGAAAAATCTGAAACGGAGCGGCCTTATTACCAGCCGCCGGGAAGGGAAAGAAGTTTATTACACATTATCCAATACAGCTCCCGCAAAACTTCTCCATAAAACGGTGGATGCCTTATTTGAAATATCCTGTCCGACCGACCAATAGACGAAATGCGCCGCTGCCCATCATTGGAAGCAACGGCGCATTTCTATATCTCTGCTTTTGTATCAATGCACCGGGGGAAGAAATTTCTTTACCCGCATAGCCCGGATTGCGTTCAGAATAGCAATGACCGATACACCGACATCTGCAAAAACAGCCGCCCACATATTCGCATAACCCGTAGCCCCTAAAATCAGGACTAAGAGTTTTACACCCAAGGCGAAAACAATATTTTCATTTGCAATGCGGATCGTCTTTCTGGCGATCCGCACAACAGCGGAAATCTTTGAGGGCTCGTCCGTCATCAAGACCACATCCGCAGCCTCAATCGCCGCGTCGGAGCCGAGGCCACCCATAGCGATACCCACATCTGCACGGGCCAGTACCGGCGCGTCGTTGATCCCATCACCCACAAATACCAGCTTTCCTTTTTCACTGGTTTGCTTCAGCATTGCCTCTACGCGGTCAACTTTGTCTGCCGGGAGCAGTTCGGTATATGCCTGATCGAGTCCCAGCTTTTGCGCCACTTTCTTACCAACAGCATCCGCATCTCCTGTGAGCATAACCGTTTTTCTGACGCCGACCTCTTTTAATGCCCTGATTGCAGCCGGGGCGTCTGCTTTGACTTCATCCTCAATGACAATGTATCCCGCATATTTTCCGTTGCAGGCCAGATAAATCACTGTGCCGATAGCATCCGACGGGGTATAAAC
>DXEB01000081.1 GCA_019115165.1 Candidatus Anaerotignum merdipullorum
TAATATATATGTATTTGATATAGAATGGGAAGAATGATATGCTTTTTCTAGAAAGCGCTTTTGTAAAGCCGGTTCGGCAACATGGATACAAAATAGGAAGAAAAGAGGCGAAAGGGAAATGAAGAGAACAATACAGATGGGAATGACCCTGATGACGGTGCTGGCGCTGATGGGGTGCAGCGCACCAGCAGAAAACGAAGGAGCATCCCAAATACAGGCAGAAACTGCGGAAAATCCGAATGCAGCAATTCGTGTTTCGGCAGAGGAAGAGCATTATATCTTTGCGCTCAGGTAGAAAGAATAAAGGTTTATTATCCGAACCGTTTTGGAATTGAATTGGCAGGCGATCTGTATCTTGCGAAGGATGCGGATTTGACACAGCAGTATCCCGCTTTGGTGATTGGTCCGCCCTTTGGCGGCGTCAAGGAGCAGGGACCAGGCGTGTATGCAAATGAGCTTGCCCAACGGGGTTTTGTCGTGCTGACCTTTGACCCCTCCTACCACGGATATAGCGGCGGTCAGCCGCGGATGACCGGTTCGACGGCAACTTATGTAGAGGACTTCAGTGAAGGTGTGGACTTTCTGGGTTCCTTGGAATATGTGGATCGTGAGCGGATCGGCGCCATCGGTATTTGCGGCAGCGGCGGCTTTGCCTTGTCTGCAGCAACGATGGATACCAGAATCAAAGCTGTGGCGCCTGTAGTGATGTATGATATTGCGGGAATCAATAACAGTATGAGCGGGGAAGCCCGTCAGCAGATGCTGGAGATGGCCAGCAACCAGCGATGGGAGGACTTCGGGCAGGCGGAGGCGGCTTGGAGAGCCGCTTACCCGGAGCAGCCGACAGAAACGGTTCCAGAAGGGCTGGATGCGATCAGTGCAGAATTTTATTCGTTTTATGGCACATCGCGGGGCTGGCATCCCAATGCGCTGGGAAATGTGACGACTGCGTCCATGGCAGATTTGATGACCTTTCCGGATCTGACGCACATCAGCGAGCTGAATGGTCGTCCGGTTTTATGGATTGCCGGGGAAGATGCCCATTCCCTTGCCTATAGCGAAGAAGCGTATGCAAATGCATCCGAGCCAAAAGAACTGTATATCGTCCCGGATGCCAACCATGTGGATCTATATGACCAGGTGGATAAAATTCCGTTTGACGAGCTGGAGCGTTTCTTTCAGGAAGCCCTGTAAAAAAGATATGGCGATGGAAAGGACTTCCGGTTTGAGCGGATCGGCAGGATAGCGCACGGTTGCGGCTTTTGTTTTTTGTCGTTTTATGCTAAAATAAAACGACAATGACAAAGATTGCTGGAGGAACAAATATGAAGACATTCATTGGGATTGGTTTTGGAATTGGATTATGTATCTTTGGCTTGACAGTGCCGGTATCTGCTCATCCGCCTATTACCGTATATGTCAATCAACAAGAGGTGCAGTTTTTGGACCAGGCGCCGGTGATTGTGGAGGATCGGACATTGGTGCCGATGCGTCGTATTTTTGAAGCGCTGGATGCACAAGTAAGCTGGTCGGAGCCGACACAAACCATTACGTCTGTCAGGGGTGACGATACAGTAGAGCTGGTGATTGGAGACGATAAGGTATATAAAAACGGAGAAGTGGTTGGTACTATGGATGTACCGGCACAGATTATGCAGGACAGGACAATGGTACCCATCCGCGCCGTTGCAGCGGCATTTGACGCATCTGTGACATGGGATGGCGTGACTTACACCATCCGTATCCAAACGGATGAACAGGAGGAAAATGGCAATGTGACAGAGCAGATTTATGCGGTGGACGGCACACAGATCGCAACGGTCAGTCTGACCTATGCGGCGCTGCAGGAGGATACTGCCGGGGCGAAACAAATCAATGACGAAGTATATGAACAGATACAGCAAAAGAGTACGGGATTGATTACGCAGTATACCCAAATGGCACAGACGGCATATACGGCGGCGCAGCAAGACGGAGAACCATTCCTGCCGTTTTATGCCATTTGTGCTTATACAGTTTCTGGAACATCAGAAAATTATGTTTCGGTGGTTTTGGAAGAACGCAGTTTTCAAGGCGGGCAGGAGCAAAAGACGATTTCTGCCCAGACTTATAACAGGCAGACCGGCTCGGTGGTATCCTTGTCGGATTTGGTCACAGATAGTCCCTCGCAAACGCAAGCATTGATCCAACAAGGTTTTATGTTGTTGGTAGATGCTCAGCCGGATCGATTTTATACAGATGCAGAAGCGCGGCTGCAGGAGCATTTGGATGAGGTCGTTTATTATCTGGAGGGCAATCATTTGGTATTTGCGCTCAACAGCGGCATCCTTGCAGATGCGTCTGCGGGCATGGTAGCGTTTATGGTACCATATGCCGGCTGATGATCATTGTTAGACTGCAGAAACGGTAGATATGCACGAAATCCTAGAGTAAACAAAGGATTTCGTGCATTTTTGCGTGCAGTCCATATCGAGGCATTCTGGCTGCAAGCAGAGCAGGATATCCTAATCTGGAGAAGGGAGCTTATTGTTTGAATTGTTTGTGGGAATGGTCGTTTGTAAGCAGGGACAGCAAAAAAACGAAAAAACAAAACCATTTCGCAAAACTTACAAAACATTGAAAAAAGTCCCTTTGCCGAATACCGGAAAACCGCATGTAAGCGATCGTTTTTCTGATATTTATGGGAATTGCAGGCAGGAAGTATTTTTTTGGAAGCAGTTGTTTTTTTATCTGAGGGCATTGACAGCAATATAGTTTTATAATAAAATTAGTTCAGGTTTTTTACAGGAAGCAAATAAAGGGGGAATACGCATGGGGAACGCAAGAAAAATTGCGGAAGAATTGGTTGCACTGAATATGAATATATTATGGTGGAATCGGCAGCATATTGAAAAACTGTTTAACATCAACGGTAAAAATAATATGCAAGATTTAACTATGCGTCAATTTCATGTGCTGATGTTGGTTCAAACGATGAATTTACATACGGTTTCTGAACTTTCCAATTGGTCGCGCATCAGTAAAAGCAGCATGTCTATTATGGTTTCTAAGTTAAAAAAGTTGGGGTATTTATATAAAGAACAGGCTGTGGATACAGATGACGGGCGCAAGAGTTATTTTTATTTGACTCCAAAAGGGTTGGAAGTGGTCAATCAAGAAATGGAACGTATTTTGGACAGTGTCGCACAAGGTTTTTCTTCTTTGGGACAGGAGGTAAAAGAAACGTTCTATCAACACCTGAAAGAATTAAATCAAATGTTGTTGAGAGCAGGAGGATATTTAGCATGAAAAAAAGAAGCGGACTTCTGGCGCTGATTTGTGCCATTGCAATGACCGGGTGCGCGCCGGAAGAAGAGGTGGTAGAAGAAAAGAGCGCGCGTTCGGTAGAGACCATGACGGTGAGCACCGGTTCGATTTCCAGTGACTTTTCCTTTTCTGGAACGGTGGCGCCATCCAGAGAGGTTTCTGTTGTGCCGACAGTGGCAGGAAAAGTAACTGGTTTGGGATATGAAGTGGGCGACAGCGTAGGAGAAGGCGCTGTATTATTTACAGTAGACAGCGTGGATTTGGAAAACCAGCTGCGCAGCATAGAAGCAAATTACAATGTGACCAAATTGCAGGCGGATAATGCCAAAACGACGCTGGAAAGCAATCAAATTCTGTATGAAGAAGGCGTTATATCCAAAAGTGAATATGATCAGCTGAAATTGGCGTATGATACAGCGGAAGCCAATTTGACAGCAATCGAGATACAAAAGGAAAATCTGGAGAAAAATATTGCGGATTGTTCCGTAACTGCGCCCATCAGCGGCGTTATTTCTGCGAGGAATATTGAAATCGGCAGCTTTGCCAGCCAAAGCAGCCCGGCATATACCATCATTGACCTTTCCAGTGTAAAGGTAGAAGTAGGCGTTTCGGAGCAGATGGTAAACCAGATTTCCGTTGGGGATACAGTCGATGTGAATTTGACTGCCGTTTCTCCCGAACCGCTGCAGGGGACAGTATCCACCATCAGCCCGGCTGCAACACAGACCGGTACATATACCATCAAGATTACGATGGATAACAGCCGCGGATTGCTCAAACCAGGTATGTTGGCAGAGGTGATATTTGTCACGGCAGCTTCTGATGATACGATGCTTCTGCCGCGCGATGCAGTCATTGACAAAGACGGTGAAACATATGTTTATATTGTGGAAAACAGCACTGCTAAAAAAGTTCTGGTGGAAATCGGTATTGAAAGCGGTGAAACAGTGGAAATTACGGATGGTCTGACGACGGATATGCAAGTGGTAACCAAAGGGCAGACTTATATCAGCGACGGCGAGCAGGTTGAGGTTGTTCGTTCCGAAGAAGACGTACTGCGCGTACCCATTTCTGGTGCGGAAGTACAGAGTGAGGAGGAATAAGCCATGATATCAAAACTTGCCATTCGTCGGAACGTGACGACATGGATGATGACCATGGTGGTATTCCTGGGCGGCATATTGGCATATCTGAACTTGGATATGGAATTGATGCCGGAAATGGATATCCCCATCGCCGTTGTCAGCACGACCTATGTTGGTGCGGGTCCGGAAGAAATTGAAACTTTGGTTACGGAGCCGCTGGAAGAATCTCTGAGTACCGTTGCCAATGTAGATACGGTAACGTCGGTATCGTCTTCCAATGCATCGATGGTATTGGTGCAGTTTGTGGATGGTACAGATATTGATATTGCGTCAATGGATATGCGTGAGGTATTGGACCGTGTCAAATCCGAACTGCCGGATGACGCGGGGGAACCCAATATCATTAAGATGGACTTAAATGCTTTGCCCATTACTTTAGGGGTGACAGCAGAAAATATGGATTTGACTGCGTTAAATGAAATGCTGGAAGAAAACGTGGTCAATCGTTTGGAGCGAATTGAAGGTGTTGCTTCCGTCGATCTGGTCGGCGGTGTGGAACGAGAAGTGCGTATTACCATTGATCCGGATAAAATGGCCGGATATGGTATTTCTGCTACACAGCTTGCTCAAGTGCTTGCAGCAGAAAATATGAACTTGCCTTCCGGTTCGTTGTCCCAGGGTTCTACTACAGTACAGGTACGTACTTTAGGGGAGTTTGAAAATATTGAGGAAATCCGAAACCTGCCCATTACCACAGCCAGCGGCGGACTGATCCATCTTAGCGACGTTGCCAGTGTAGAAGAGATGGAGGTAGACCGGGATTCTTTCAGTATCATTGATGGAAATTATGGGATTATGATTTCCGTTAACAAACAGTCCACAGCCAATCTGGTGGATGTCAGTGATAAGCTGAATCAGGAAATGGCAAGCATCAATGCGGATTATCCAGAGTTGGAAATGGTGATGCTGACGGATACAGCCAACTATATTGAAATGTCCCTTTCCAATGTAACGGAAACGGCACTGCTGAGTGCAGTGATTGCATTTTTCGTTCTGTTGGTTTTCCTGAAAAATATGGTAACTTCTTTGATCATTGCCATGTCTATTCCTACCTCCATTATGGCGACATTTGCGTTGATGTATGCGACGGGCATGAGTATGAACGTCATTTCCATGGGTGGTCTGGCAATCGGGATTGGTATGCTGGTTGATAACTCTGTGGTGGTATTGGACAGCATTTACCAATATTATGAAAGAGGATATTCTGCGACAGAAGCGGCGGAAACTGGTGCGAAAGAAATGACGATGGCAGTAACGGCATCTACACTGACCACGGTAGCGGTATTTTTACCCATTGCTTTTGTCGGTGGTTCTGTTGGTCAGCTGATGAACAGTTTGTCCTTTACCATTTGCTTCTCACTGATTTCTTCTTTGGTAGTTTCCGTAACATTTGTACCAATGGCAAGCGCTATGTTCCTTCGCAGGGAATCTACCAAAAAGAAAAGAAAACACAAATTGCTCAGAAGGATTTCTTATGCATGGGATGTCTTTTTTGATCGCTTGAATGGCGGATATGAAAAATTGATCCGTGCAGCTCTGTATCATCCCAGAAGAACGATTGTAATCGTTTTGGCGGCATTTTTGGGCAGTTTATGTACCATTCCGATCACTGGTGTGGACTTTATGGATGAAACCGATGAAGGGGTAGCAAATATTTCCATTGAAATGCCGAACGGAACGGATCTGGATACAACAGAAGAGACCGTTTGGGAAGCGCTGTATCGTTTGCAGGATATTCCAGAAGTGGAATTGATGTATGCTTCTGTGGGTGGCAGCATGCTTTCCAGTGGTACCTCATCTGCAACGATTACAATGAACTTGGTGGATAAAACCCAGCGAGAGCGCTCTACACAAGAAGTGTGTGAAGAAGTACAAACGCTGCTGCAAAGTATTCCTGGCGCGGAGATTACGGCAAGTGCCTCCAGTTCCGCGATGGGCAGCTTTGGCGGTGCAGATATTTCCTTTAATGTATATGGCTATGATTCCGAAACACTAATCCAGGTGGAAGACGATCTGGTAGAATTGCTGAGCAATACTCCTGGTTTGACTGAGGTGGAAGGCTCTACCGGCGAAACCGTGCCGGAAGCAAGAGTCATCATTGATCGAAATAAAGCTTCTTTGTATGGCATTACCACAGCATCTATTGCGTCTTCCCTGAATACGGCAATTTCCGGATCTACGGCGACGCAGTATAAAATGGATGGTACGGAAATTGATGTAGTCATCCGGTATGATACACAGGAACTGAATTATCTGACGGATTTGAATAATATCACTGTAACGTCTGCGTATGGCGGAGAAATCCCGCTTTCCAGTATTGCAGCGGTAGAAATGAGCGAAAGTGCGACTTCCATTACCAGAGAAAACCAGAAAAATTATATTACCATAGAAGCTTCTGCAAATGATTTGAGCGGCAACGAGGCGCAAAGACTGGTGGAAGAAACATTGGCAGGTTATGAATTTCCAGATGGCTGCACCTATGATTTTGGCGGTACACTGGAGATGATGAATGAAGCCATGAATTCCCTGCTGACAGCGCTGGTGGTAGCAGTATTGCTGGTATATATGATTATGGCATCGCAGTTTGAAAGCTTGCGTTATCCTGCCATCATTATGTTTGCCATGCCGTTGGCGTTTACCGGGGCAATTTTGGGGTTGTTTATCACAGGAAATACCATTACGATGACAGCAATGATGGGCTTTGTCATGCTGGCAGGGGTAGTGGTAAACAATGGTATCGTGTTGGTAGATTATACGAACCAGCTGATGGGACGCGGCATGCGCTGCTATGAAGCGTTGGTTACTGCAGGTCCGCGCCGTCTGCGCCCGATTCTGATGACGACGTTGACAACGATTTTGGGGATGGTTCCCATGGTGCTCTCTCAGAGTGAGGGCAGTGAAAAGATGCGTACCATGGCGCTGAGTGTTATTTTTGGTTTGTCTCTGTCTTCTTTGGTAACATTGGTCTTCATTCCCGTGTTATATGCATGGATGAACAGTCGGAAAGAAAAACGCTTGGCGAAAAAAGCAGCCAAACGCGCGGAAAGAGAAGCAAAAGAGGCAGAAACTGCCGGCGCTTAAAACAAAAAAGATGGAAATACCCGAATCGAAAACCGATACAGAATATGCAGAAAACCGAGGATATTCACAGAATATTCCTCGGTTTTTTGTATGGAAAGGATGAACATTTGACGCTTTTTTAGAAAGAAAGGTTGTTTTATGCATTTAACCAGACGGATACATTGGTTTTATCTGTACTGCAAAGTGTAAGAGATGCAATGGATTTTGCATTATTGTAGTGCATTATGAAATCGGAATGGTTTTGTTTGGAAAAAATAGTTGACTCAGCAACTATTTTTTTGTATACTTCTATTTGGTTGCATATGCAACTATTTTTTGTGCAATGAGTTTCGTTTTGGGAGAAGGATGAAATCGTTTCTTCCATTTTAGATAGAACTAGATGGCAGGAGGAAAGATTCAATGGAGAAAAAAAGCATTTCTTATGGCGTTTATGCTTCTGCAATCTGTCGTTATGCCAACCGCAACTATGATCTGCATCTGCGGGATCTGCCTATTGGCAGTGGACAGCAGTTTTTTTTGCTGCGGATTTATGAAAATGAAGGTATTTCTCTATATGGCTTAGCGCAAATGGGACATTTTGACAAAGCAACTGTCAGCCGTAGTGTGCAAAAGCTGGTAGAAGCTGGATATATCCGTGTCATACCGGACGAAAATGACCACCGATGCCGTCATCTATATGTGACGGAAGCAGCAATGCCAATTATTCAACGTCTGCTGTGTACCCGGGCAGAGTGGAATCAGGCATTGACGTCAGGATTTACGGAAGAAGAATGCATACAGTTGGAAATATTGATGCAAAAAATGGTGCAAAATGCCAAATCCTACATACAGGCGAAGGAGGAAAAAATATGCAGCAAAGAGTATTGACAACAACCGGGGAAAACCCACTGGGGATACGACCGATTCCCGGTTTGTTGTTTTCTTTTTCCATACCTGCGATTATTTCCTGTCTGGTCAACTCGGTTTATAATATCGTTGACCAGATTTTTATCGGTCAGGGAGTGGGGTACTTAGGGAATGCAGCAACAACGATTGCCTTTCCAATGATGACCATTATGATGGCGTTTGGCACACTCATTGGTTCTGGCGCCAGCGCTTATGCTGCGTTGCGTCTGGGAGAGGGAAGAAAGCGGGAGGCATTGTTGACGTTGAATAATCTGTTGACGATTTCCATTGGGATTGGCATATTGCTGACTCTAGTCGGGCTGATGTTTCTCAAACCGCTGCTGATTTTATTTGATGCAACGGATTCTACCATGCAGTATGCATGGGATTATACGTTTATCGTATTGCTTGGCGTGCCATTTAACATTATCAGCATTGCGCTGTCTAATATGGCAAGAACCGATGGAAATCCGCGGATGTCTATGTATGGTATTCTCATTGGGGCAGTACTGAATACGATTTTAGACCCCATCTATATCTTTGTGTTGGATTGGGGAGTGAAAGGTGCTGCCATTGCGACGATTACATCACAATTCGTATCAATGGTGGTGCTGTGTTATTATTTTCTGCGCAGAGGAAATATGCGCTTTACCAGACGATATCTGAAGCCGGTTGGTCGTGTTTGGTATAAAATATTTACACTGGGGATTTCCTCTGGTATTACTTCTTTGGTTGCTTGCATTATGCAGGTGGTGATGAATAAATCGTTGGTATACTATGGAAATTTGACATCTGTCACCGGAGATGTGGCACTCAGCGCTATGGGGATTGTCATGAAAATTGCGATGATTTTGGCTTCTGTTTGTATTGGATTTGGAATTGGTTCTCAGCCGATTCTGGGTTTTAATCTGGGAGCGCGTAAATACGACCGTGTCCGTCAAACTTATTTGATGGCGGTTTCGATTGCTACCGGTTCTATTTTGATAGGATGGGGAATCTGCCAGTTAGCACCGGAACTGGTTTTAAGTTTGTTTGGAGAAGAAAATCAATCTTTTACAGACTTTGCCGTTCGCTGTCTTCGCATTTATCTGGGCGGTATTTTTTGTGCTGGATTCCAGATTGTGTCTACGAACTACTTCCAGGCAACCGGTCAGCCATTGAAGGCTTCCGTATTGTCTATGCTGCGTCAGTTGATTTTATTGATTCCGCTGCTTTTGATTCTGCCGCTGTTTTTCGGTCTGAATGGGTTGTTGTATGCTGGACCAGTAGCAGATATCTGTTCCGCTGTGATCGTTGCATTCTTTATTTTGCCGGAGCTGCGCAAACTGAATCGAAAAATTTGGGACAGCAAAAAGAATGCCTCTGCGGCAGCATCCCTATGAGTCTGATGTGCATTGGTTTTTGACATGTTGTCAACTTCCGATGTTGTGATCTGTAATTGGATTGGTAGAAGAATGGATCACAAAAGTTTTTTTGATACTGGGAATGGCTGCCTGTTTGGTGTTCTGTAAGCGCATTTCAGGGCAAGGTTTTATGGGCTGCTATATTTGGAAGCGTATCTTGTTTTACGATTCAGAAAGGAGTTGTTTTAGGATGCCGTTGACCAACCGCCGCAGAAATATGATTTTTCTCACGATTATGCTCAGTTGTATCCTTACTTCCATGCTGTCTACGGCATTGACTACAGCACTGCCGCCTATCATAGCGGAATTTGATGTATCTGCTGCTGTCGGGCAATGGCTGACCAGTGGATATTCTTTGGTTATGGGTATCTTGGTTTTGGCAACGGCATATCTTACTGCTCGTGTGCCGACGAAAAAACTGTATTTGAGTGCATTGATCGTATTTACTGTTGGAATTGGCATGGATGCGGTTGCACCGAATTTCTCGGTTTTGATGGCAGGAAGAATCTTACAGGCTGCTGGGAATGGGATTTTGCTTTCTTTGGCACAGGTGATTCTGTTGACCATTTATCCTGTTGACCGGCGAGGCAGTATAATGGGAATTTATGGTCTGGCTGTTAGTGCAGCGCCGATTGTTGCACCAACACTGACGGGTTTGATAGTAGATGTGTTCGGCTGGCACATGATATTTGAAGCATTGTTTGTACTTTGTCTTTTGCTGTGCGGATTGACCCTGTTTACTTTTTCAGATCTATTGGAAACCAAAGTCCAGCGCTTTGATGTTCGTTCTTTCTTATTGTGTGCCATTGGCTATACCGGATTTTTATTAGGTTTAGGCAATTTGGGCGTCTATGGAATTAGGCAATGGCATACATTGCTACCATTGATTGCAGGGATATTAGGCGGTATCTGGTTCATTCATCGTCAGATGCATTTGGAAGCGCCGTTTTTAGAGTTACGGATATTCCGCGATACAACATTTCGGACGGCTGTGCTTGCCAGTATGCTGACGTATGCCGTGATGATTGCAGCTTCGACACTGCAGCCATTCTATATTCAAACAGTCTGCGGATATTCTGCTACCGTTTCTGGTTTGGTAGCGATGCCTGGTTCTTTGGCTATGGCAATCGTCAGCCCGTTTACCGGACGGATTTATGATAAGATGGGAATCCGGAAATTATTTTTGATTGGTTCGATTTGTATGTGGATCAGCAGTTTGCTGTTTGTCCGCTTACAGTTGGATACATCCATGGTTTATGTCGCATGCATCAATACCATCCGGACCATTGCGATTGGCTGTTTGATGATGCCATTGGTCACTTGGGGGATGAGTAAATTGACTCATATACAAATGCCGCATGGTACTGCTCTGCTGACCTCTTTGCGTACCGTATCCGGCGCAGCTGGTTCTGCGGTGTTTGTATCTATGATGTCGGCTGTAGCAGCTGCTTCTTCGGGAATACATGGTGTTCAAGTTGCCTTTTTTTGCATTTCTTTCTTAGCAGCCGCACAGGTTGCACTTGCTTTTTTCTGTGTCCGCAGAACAAAATAAAAGACAAGGGATGGAAGAAGCGTGCCGTACAACAAAATTTCGTTGGATTTGTGAATGGAAAAAGGTGGATGCAGTCGGTCTTTTTGATGGAAATGCCTCGGATAGATGTCAGCTGCTTTTCCTGTTTGTTGGAGAAATCTGTTGATGAAAAGAGCAGGAGAGAAACGATGGATCCGGTTAATGGGAAGAAAGCAGACAGTTGGAAAATCTGGATGGTCACTAGAATAAAAAAACAGAGTGTGCCCGGTATTCCGCTGTACACTCTGTTTTTTGTTTTCCATGTTAGCTATTTTTTCGCTGAGAATGGAAGAATCCTGTTTTCTATAATTTGTGGATGGTTTGTGGCAATTCGATATTGGTTCGCTTAGAAGATTTCATGGAATGCTTTTTTCTTCAATACACCTTCTGTCATTTCCTTCATTTTGGACGTATCTCCAATCAAGATTGCACCGCACAATGCATTATTCATAAAATAGCACTTCTGCAGCGTCATCTTTCTGTCATCGCGAATCTCCAATGTTTTGTAGGATGCGGCTTCTTTGGTTCCAACATCACCGATGGCGTATACCATGGTATTCAATGCTGCCAATGTCATACCTTGTACCTGCGGCAGATATGGTTGACTGTCTCCTGCGGCATTGGCGCCTGCAACACGACCCATTTCCATGGCTACCGGCCAAATGGCTACGTTTGCACCATCATATTCCGCACAGTCTCCGCCTGCAAATACACTGCTGTCGCTGGTCTGCATTTTGTCGCTGACCATAACGGCGCGATTGGTCAAAAGTCCTGCGTCTTCTGCCAATTCTTTATTGGCGCGTACACCGGTGGAAACAAGGACGATATCAGCAGGAATTTTGGTGCCGTCTTCCAACAGCACGCCGTCAACTTTGCCGTCACCGGTGATTTCCGCAATCTTTACGCCGGTTTGAATGTTGACACCGTTTTTCTCTGCAATTTTGGTTAGCATATCTGCTGCGGTATCATCCAGTTTGCCGAGCAGCAAGCGCGGCATGCCTTCCAATACCGTTACTTCCATTTTTTCTTTCCGCAATTCCCAAGCGGCTTCCAGCCCTAATGCGCCGCCGCCGATGACTACGGCGTGTTTTGCATCCAGCGTCCAACGATTGATTTTTTCTACATCTGCAATGGTACGCACCGCAGATACGCCTTCTTGTTCGATACCTTTGATGGGCGGCATAAAACTATGAGAGCCCAAGGCATAGACGCATTTGTCATAAGGCAGTACCGTACCATCAGACAAGCGTACTTCTTTTCTGCCCAGATCCAATGCGGTAACGGTGACACCCAGACGCAAATCAATCGAGTGTTGTTCATACCAGGAGGCTTCTTTGCTGGCAATGGCGCCGCCACTGACTGCACCAAACATGTTTTTGGTCAGCATCGGTCTATCATAGGGCAGTTCTTCTTCATCGGAAACCATAATAATACTTGCCGTATTGTTTCGTTCCCGAATGGCTTTGGCAGCATTCAGCGCCGCTGTGCCGCCGCCCAGTACTACAAATTTTTCCAAGGTATCCAGATGGAATGTCACCTCATCCAAATCTACAGGAACAAAGTTTTCTTTCCCTACGCCGCAGACAGGGCAGGTTTCCAAAGAAGCATCAAAAATTTCACCGCAAACCAGGCATTTGACTAAGCCGCTTCTTCCGCTGGATTTCGGTTGTTCCTTCTGCAGCAGGGTGTCTGCAAAACGATAGCCGTATTCATAGGCATCGGTTAAGTCGTTTTCCGACGGTTTCAGGCGAATCCGGAAGCCGTCTACCACTTTCAGACGAATCTGTTTCAGACGTTCCAAAATATGCGGCACGCCTTCTCCACTCCAGCCGTAGCTGCCAAATGCACTGGCGAGCTTTCCGCCGTGTACCGGCGGGAACATCATGGTGGTCAGATCCCAAATGGGCTTCAGTGCTTCACCTAAAATGGTAGGTGTGCCAAACAAGATCCCATCTGCCAAAGCAATTTCGCCCAATACTTCCGCTTGATCTGCCGTTACCATATCATACAGTTTGACTTCGATGTTATCGTTATCCTGTATGCCTTTGGCGATTTGTTCTGCCAACTGACCGGTGTAGCCATATGCGCTGACATACGGAATAACAACTTTTTTCCGGTCTTTTGTCGGTACTTGGCACCACTGTTCATAAATATCCATCAACTCTTCCAGATGGCTGTCCAAAACAGGACCGTGACCAGGGCAAATCATATCAATCTGCATTTGGCGTACTGCCGCCAATGCCTGTGTCATATAAGGCTGTTTGAATGGCCCTAGAATATTGTCAAAGTAGTATTTGGTTGCACGCAGATAGCCTTCCGTATCGGTTACAGTGCTGCGCAGAATGCCTTCGTGGGCATAGTGAGAGCCGAAAGAGTCGCAAGTAACCAGCACACGATCCTCCACAATATAGGTATACATGGTATCGGGCCAATGTAGATTGGGGAAGACGCGGAACTGCAGTGTTTTATTGCCGATTTTCAGTTCATCTCCGTCTTTTACGGGAATACTGTAAAAATCACCGTTGACGATCTGTTTCAAAAAGCCGATGGCCACAGGCGTAGCCACGATTTTTGCTCTGGGGCAAAGATCCAGAATACGCTGAATGCTGCCGGCATGATCCGGTTCTGTATGATCGACAACAATGTAATCTATGGTTTTGACATCCACAATTTGCGATAAGGTTTCTAGATACGCATCAAAGAACTTTTCCTTTGCAGTTTCGAATAATACGGTTTTGTCTCCGCATTTGAGTACATAGGAGTTATAGGTGGTTCCGAACTCCGTCATCATGATGATATCAAATACACGCAAGTCTTTATCCAATACACCGGTCCAGTACAAGTCCGGTTTCAGCTGCAATGCTTTCATCGTTTCTGTTCCTCCTTATAAATATCGTTTTTTCCCCAAATGCCGTGTTTCAGATAAGGGCGGTAGAAGCATACAGGATGCATTGCAGATATTTCTTTCCAACATACGCAATGATGTCCAAATCAGAACCTTACAAACAGATCGAGATGCAATTTCTTTTCTGCTGTTCCAGAATAGTTTGTTTGTTCCGTTTGGAATGCCTGTAAGATCCACCGCCCTTGTTCAGATTAGATGGCTGCTTTCCACAGACCATGCAGATTACAGTATTCGTAAGCTGCTACTGCTTGTTCACCTTCTGCCAAGGCGAATACTGCTTCGGGAGCGCCGGTGTGATCCAGATATTGTAACTGTCCGCCTTTGCTGGTCTGCAGATAAACCCAAGCGATATGATGCTCTTCCAGCATGGGATGTGTTACTTCGCCAACACATACGGTTACTTTGCTGCCATCTACTTTGACAACCGGTACATGTTTTTCGCCTGCGCCGTCAGATTCATTGGCAATCAGTTCTTTCATTTTTTCGCCGCAGCATACGACGGGAACTCCTTTGTCCTCTACCATCGTGATGATGTTTTTACAATGGGTGCAAATAAAAAATCTTGGTGCTTTCATGTTACCATTCCTCCTTTTGTTATGCCATAGTGCTGTTATATAGTTTGTTGTGAATCTTCTCAATTTATACCAAAAAATAAAATGGAACTTTGACTTTTTCTAATTCTTATGATACCATAAAATCAATATAAAACATGTTGCAAATGCAACAGAAAGGGGGTTTTTATGAAATTATTGGAAAATCCGTTGTTTGCAGGTATCTCAAAACAGGAATTGGATGAAATGACACATTGTTTTGCAATGGAACAAAAGCAGTATCGGGAGAAAGAAGAAATTCCTGTTGCCAACCGCATCGGCATATTGCTCTCTGGCAGTGTTTCGCTCAATCGTATCAATGCTGACGGTACGCTGGATATGCTGGAATTTCTCACGGACGGCGGCATTTTTGGCGCCTTTCTCTCTGTTGTACAAGATAGTGGAAATTTCATCATTTTTTGCGAAAAAGAATGCACCATTATCTTTATAGACGCCATTCATATTACGAAGCGATGCAGTCGTGCTTGCCGGCATCATAGCTTGGTTGTGGAGAATTTGTTGAATCTAATGACCAAAAAAGTGCAGCAGCTGAGTGAAAAAGTGGAGATTTTATCTCATCGGTCGATTCGGGAAAAGTTGATGTGCTATTTTCGTATGCAAAGCGGTAAGCTGGAGACAACGACATTTACCATACCATTCTCCTTTAGCGCCCTTGCTAATTACATCTGCGTGGATCGCAGCGCTATGACCAGAGAACTGCGTAAAATGCGAAATGATGGTCTGCTGGAATTAAACGGAAGAACCGTTTCGCTTCTAACATCCATTTGAAAGAGATTGTCCGCAGCAAAGTGGAAACGGGCAGGTGTGTTGGCGTCGGAAGGGATTGGCTTTTTTGGTATCAAAAAAAATATTTTGCAGACAAGGCAATGGAATGGTAACTGCCGTATCCAGTTCTGTGCCTATGGAACACGACCAGAAAGAAATATCAATCTTGAAGAGGCGAGAGCTGTGCTGGAGGAATCTGCCTTACTATTTGCGGTGTCCATATTTATTACCATTCTTTAGATGGAGCAAGTGGGGATTGCATCCTTTTTCTCTAGTATTGTCGGTACAGGATCATTTGTTCAGGAATGATAAGAATGGGTGAATTTCTGCGAAAAGAGAAGGTAAGGGATTGTCGGAGAAGGAGCTGCCCAAACCGACATCCATATTCCTTGGATACAAAAATGGATACAAAAAAAGACGGTTTCCGATTGATTTACGGAATACCGTCTTTTTTCTATTTCAGCCGATGCAAATATTTTTCTTTGGTTGCCATGCCGCCGCGGATATGCCGTTCTGCTTTATTGACCTCCAATACCCGCCGTACGGATTTTGCCAGTTCCGGATCAATTTTTTCCACACGGTCTGTGATGTCCTTATGCACCGTAGATTTACTAATTCCAAATTTTTTGGCTGTCTCCCGTACCGTGGCATTGGTGTGTATCATAAATTTTGCTACTTCCACCGCCCGTTCTTCGATATAGCTTTTCAAGCAAAAGCACTCCCCTGAGATGTTCTTGATTATCTATATGCATTGGTGGAACGGTTTATGAATGGCATGTAAGATGGAGCGGGATATAAAGCGGATGGAATTCTATCGGCGTATGGTTTTTACTGCTGCCCCGACAGAACAACGGGTCTGCCTCCAATGGGACCCGGTGATCTTTGGAAGGGGCTTTATGAGGAAACAGGATTGTTTCAATAGGATCTGTGCGTATGACGGCGGGAAGGGAAAACAGACCAAACCGGGAGGAATGATATACGTAAAAAAAGAGAACCCTCACGGAGGAGGATTCTCAGATGGCTCTTTTTGTTTGTGAAATTAGTCCTGCCCGCCTTCAATGGCAATTCTGCCATTGCGTTCTATTTTTTCCGGTTGTTTTTTCGGTACAGTCAAAATCAGTACACCGGTTTCATATTTTGCCTGAATATCTTCCGGCATCAAGGTATTGCCAACATAAAAGCTGCGGCGCAGGGAACCGCTGTAGCGTTCTTGCCGCAGGAATTTCCCATTTTCGTCTTTTTCATCCTGATTGATGTTTTTGTTGGCAGAAACCGTCAGGTATCCGTTTTCCAAGTGCACCTGAATATCTTCTTTGTGAAATCCCGGCAGATCCATTTTTACTTCATACCGATCGCTTTGTTCTACCACGTCTGTGTTCATCAAACGTTTGGCACTCTTTGCGTACATAGGACTGTTTTTACCAAAAAATTCTCTTTCAAAAGCGCCGTCTTCCCAAAATGCGTCGTCAAATAAACGATCTCCAAACATACCATGCATTAACATAAGTCATATCTCCTTTCAACATGATGATATTTCTCATCCGCACGGTCGGAGAAAATCCGAGGTGTCGAGGTGATGATTGTAACAAAGAATAGGGCTGATAAAGAGGGTTTCCATCGGTCAACCCTTTTATACAGAATCTTTTCTTTGTTCTGAAGATATTCTAGCACGAATTGTTAGCAGAGTCAATAGGTGAGTGCTAATTTTGAAAAAATTTTTTCCGAGTACTTTTATGGGAAATTTGACTTTTGCATATTGCTGTTTTACAATGGGGCAAAAAGGAGGAAATGTAATGATAGAAGTAGTAGCGGCATTGATTTGGGATAAGGATCGTTTTTTGATTTGTCAGCGTCCGCCGCAAAAGACAAGAGGGTTGCTTTGGGAATTTGTTGGTGGGAAAGTAGAGAATGGAGAAGAGAAAGTAGCGGCGTTGATACGGGAGTGCAAAGAAGAACTTGGCGTTTCGGTTGCCGTTGGCGATCTTTTTTATGAAGTGACCCACGTTTATCCAGATACGACAGTACATTTGATGTTGTTTCATGCCCAGATTACAGAAGGGATTCCGCAAAAATTGGAGCATGCTGATTTACGATGGATTGATGTTTCCGAAATAGGGCAGTATGCGTTTTGTCCGGCAGATGTAGAAATTTTGGAACGGCTGCGGGCGCAATATGGCTCCCGATGAGGATATCTTTTAGAAGAAAGTGGATATCAACGTTTGCCTATCCAAGATCAAACTTACCCGGTCTCAGCAAAGATGGAAATGCAAAGATGGAAATCAGAAGAGTTTTTGGTGAACAGACGGAGGAGAAAACAGGAATTTCATCCGAAAAACAGCTTGGAAATGCTGTTTTTTTCGTCAGAAATCAATGCCAACTGCGGTGTATTGTAAGAAAACGATATCCTTCCGCTGGATAGGCAGGTAAAGCACGATAAAAAGTGCAGATAACCGCTTCCAGCTGCCATATGCAAAGTAAATGGATTTTGTGGCAGAAAGAAAGACATTCGTGTGGATCGGTCAGCGCAGTTGGCTGTTGTTATGTGATTGTGTCAGATTAACGGGTGGTATCCTCCTGCAGAAAGCGGCGCAGTTCTTCCATGTGCTCTTTTGCTTGTGTGTATCCATGGTGATAGAATCGCATCAGTGTGCCATAATCCTGTTCCATTCGTTTTACTTCTGGTATAGTGGGACGCAGTGATAATACTTTTTGTTTCTGTTCCAAAGCGATAATGGTATTTAATGTTCGATTATAACGGATCGGGCGGCGGCGCAGAGCTTGACGGATCGCAGGATATTTCCTGTACATGCTGCCGATCAGACGGGCGGAAGAAGAAGGCTTCATTCGAAATTGTGCGCCTCTGGTCTGAATGACAACAACTTTGCTGCATCCCATGGCAAAGGCGCGGCGAATGGGGATAGAATCTGACAATCCGCCGTCTACATACTCCTTCCCGTCTACGGTTACCGGCTTTACAGCGCCGGGCATGGCACAGGATGCCCGTAAGATTTGCATCAGCCGCTTCGGATCTTGTTGTTCCCGTAGAAATATTGCTTTTCCGGTGGTACATTCGGTGCATCCGTATTCCACGAACGTATCAGAGGAGAAGTACGTATCAAAGTCAAAGGGGAAATATTCCTGTGGAAATAAATCAAACAGCAAGTCCATATCCATCCATTGCCGTGTTTTCCAAAATGTTCGAAAACCTGCATAACGATATGCCTTTTCTTTATGAATCATGGTTCGCCGCGTTCTGCCGATTTGTCTGGAAACCAAATCCGCCGCATTGCAGGCGCCTGCAGAAACGCCAACGACATAAGGAAAGGAAATTCCTTGTTCCATCCAATAATCCAAAACTCCCGCAGTGAATACGCCGCGGGATGCACCGCCTTCCAATACCAATCCGATTTTTTGCATTTTTGCATTTCTCCTTTGCTTCTATCATACAAACAGAAAAAAACGGAAACAAGTAGTTTTTCCTATCAGGTTATCTGGAAAATGCCAACTGTAACTAGACAGATACTGCCAAACAACAGATGTGCAGATCATCTCGGTTTCCCAAAAGGGTTTCTGTCTTTTTCTACCAGTGGATCCAATCCGCAGATACATTTAATATGATTGGATTTGGTTCGTGTCAAGGCTTGAGGGAGAGGATTGCCAGAAATCCGTCAGGCATACGCCATTTTCCCGTAATTCTAAGTACAGCTTTGTCAGTGGCAATCCAACCACCGTATAATAATCCCCTTCCAGCCGTTCTACGCAGAATGCTCCCTTACCCTGAATGCCGTAAGCGCCTGCCTTATCCAGCGGTTCTTCGGTAGCAACATAAGCGCGGATTTCTGCATCGGTCAAAGGGCGGAAAACGACCTGTGTGCTGCTGACGGAGGTGTGCACGATTTCGTTTTGTTCCGATTTATAAATGACGCTCATGCCGGTGTGTACGGTATGGGTGTTACCGGATAAACGATGCAGCATTTGAATGGCATCTGCTGCGTCCTTTGGTTTATGCAGGATTTCTTCGCCTTGTGCAACAATGGTATCGGCAGCGATGATGATGCTGTCCACAGGTGCCGTACGGCTGACATCCAGCCCTTTGGCTTCTGCCATTGCCGCTGCTTTTTGTGCAGGTGTACGGCGAATGCCTGCCAAGGTATCCGCTGCATCCAGCGCGCGTTCGTCGATACGGCTTTCCTGTACGGTAAACGGTACGGAAAGCATAGCAAGCAATTCTTTACGCCGGGGAGACTGAGAAGCAAGTATGATGGTCTGCATACAAATCGTCCTTTCTCAAAATATACTCATTCAGCTAGATTGTACGAAAAAGTGATGCGATTTGCAAGAAAAAAAGAATGGTTCCCAACGATACAAAAGTGTTATCCAAAATGGATTTGCTGTATACAGTCTGATGGATGCAAAGAGATGGGAGCGGCTGTCTCCTCAAAACAATGCAGAAAAAGAGAGTGAGAGAGTTGGTTCTCAGAGTCACAGGTACAGTTTCTGCTGGTTTTGTCCGGTGCTTCGAAGGAGAAGAATGGGTTTGTTTGGATCAACCGTGTTCGAGAGCATCTCTTTTCCAACAATGCTTGACGCGGCATTTCGATCTGATTATAATAATGCAGGATTTTGTTTTATGCTGTTGCGGTTAAGATAGGAGGAGAAGAATATGGCTGGGAGAGAGCGGGTATTTACCATGCCGGTCATTGCGTTGATTTTATTGAGTTTTGCACTTGGCACCAGTGAATTTATCGTCGTTGGCATATTGCCGGATATTGCGGAAGGTTTGGCGGTATCTTTGACGACGGCAGGCAGTTTGGTTTCAGTGTTTGCGTTTGTTTATGCGATAGGAACGCCATTTACGGCAGCATTGGCAGGGAAATTCCATCGATTTGGTTTGATGATGACATTAACAGGATTATTTGCGCTTGGAAATTTCTTTTGTGCGTTGGCGCCGAATGATACGCTCCTGTTGATAGCACGGATTCTGCTGGCAGTTGTTTCTGGCACACTGATTTCTGTTTCTATGACATTTGTACCGGATATTTCTTCTTTAGAACATCGGGCGACGGTAGTTTCGTGGGTATTTGCCGGGTTTAGTCTGGCGTCTATTTTTGGAGTGCCCATCGGTACAACGGTCAGTCATTTGTTCAGCTGGCGAGCGACATTTGTACTGATTACGTTATGCAGCAGTTTGGTGCTGATTCTTCTGCTGGTTTCTCTGCCCAGACAGCAGGAAAAGGTACCCTCCGGTATCTTGCAGCAATTTGTACTGCTGCGGGACGGACGTATTTTTTTGAGTATTTTGACTGTATTTTTCGGTGCATCTTCTGCATATGTGCTCTATACGTATCTGACGCCGGTATTTGAGGAATATGTTGGCATTCCTGTTCCATATATCAGTTTGGTACTGCTGCTATTCGGGGTGATGGTATTGTGCAGTAATTTGCTGTCAGGTAAGATGGCAGCGCGGCGTGGTATTTATAAACTGCGTTTTAGCTATATTGCATTGGCAGTCTGTATGTTTTTGCTGCCGCTGGCGCTCCAAGGCGGCTGGACGGGACTTCCTGTGATTTTTGCGATTGGATTGCTGATGTATTTACAAAATTCCCCCATACAGGTTAATGTACTGAACATTGCGACCAAGGAATATCCAGGCGCAGTGACTTTGGCGGCCTCCACCAATTCGTTTTCGTTTAATTTTGGGATAGCTTTTGGCTCTGTCTGCGGCAGCACCATTGTAAAGCATTTGAATATGGGGTTATTGGGATTGGGCGGAGGCGTGCTTGCGCTTTGTGCGTTGGGATGCGGTCTGTTGCTTTATCGCAAAACAGAACTGCCACACTGAAGCGATAAAATCGTATGTCGATTGGTTTGTACAAAAGAAATGGGGAAAAGACAGGATACTGCCTTCCGTATCGTTGGGATAGGGGAGGTTTTTTATTTGGGTAACAGGAGGAAGGAAAGGAGAGGGAGAAAAATCAAATTCGGATGGTGCGCAGTGTCTCTACATACAGCAAAGGGTTTACCGTCTGTTTCAAACAGATGATAAACCCTCCTGATATTGCAGAATATGGTTTCTGTGTTGATTAGGATATCTTTGTGGTTCCACCGCGGGTGGGGGAATGCTACGATCAACAAAGTTGAGATATTAGTAATTTTTTGCCATAATTTGGAAATACGCCTGTGGATGCTGGCATACCGGACATACCTGAGGTGCCTGTTTTCCAATATGGATATGACCGCAGTTTGCACATTGCCAAATCATATCGCCATCTCTGGAAAATACCAAACCACCCTCGACATTTTCCAGCAGTTTGCGGTAACGGGCTTCATGTTCTTTTTCGATTTCCCCTACAGCCTCAAATAAATATGCAATGTGGTCAAATCCTTCTTCTTTGGCTTCTTTGGCAAAGGTTGCGTACATATCGGTCCATTCATAGTTCTCGCCTTGGGCAGCATCCAATAGATTTTCTGCGGTGGTGGGTACTTCGCCGTCATGCAGCAGCTTAAACCAAATTTTTGCATGTTCCTTTTCGTTGTTTGCTGTTTCTAAGAACAGTGCGGCAATTTGTTCATAACCTTCTTTTTTTGCTTTGCTGGCATAATAGGTGTACTTGTTTCTTGCTTCGGATTCCCCGGCAAATGCGGTTCTCAGGTTTGCTTCTGTTTTTGTGCCTTTCAGATTCATAACATCCATCCTTTCGTAACAAAATATTAAATACTTATTAGTTGATAATAATTCTTATTTATAATTTTATTATACAGAAAAAAACAAAAAAGTCAATGGTGATTTTGCTGAAAAATAAAGTTTTTCTTTGGGGAATGACGGCAGTGTTGTTTTTTTCTGGTGCTTGGAAGCGGATTCTGCGCATATGCAGTAACAAGCAGCGCAAGTGTCTGTATGCAGTGATGCAAAGACGGTTACTGAGAGAGCATGAATCCATTCCACAAGGTAGCGACCATAGCGTACTTGTGCTTCAGAAATCGCAGTGATATAATATGAAAAAGAAAAGGAAAGAGTCAGGAGGTTTCGATCATGCAGGATGTATTCGAGAACATCAAAACCAGAAGAAGCATTCGCCAATATCGGTCAGATCCGGTGCCGCAGGAGCTGTTGGATCAAATCATAGAAGCAGGTACCTATGCGGCAAGCAGCAGAGGAGAACAGAATACCATCATCATACAGGTGACGCAGAAAGCGCTGCGAGATGAGATCATGCGCAAAAACTGCCAAATCGGCGGTTGGCAGGAGGGATTTGACCCATTCTATGGCGCGCCTGCCATATTGATTGTGCTTGGGAAAAAAGATCGACCCAATCGGGTATATGACGGTAGTTTGGTGCTGGGCAATCTTATGCTGGCTGCCCATGCATTGGGGCTGGGGAGCTGTTGGATTCACCGAGCGAAAGAAGAATTTGAAACAGTATGGGGGAAAGCGCTTTTGGTTTCTCTGGGAATTTCCGAGGAATATGAAGGCATTGGACACTTAGCACTGGGGTATGCAGCCGGGGAATATCCGCAGGCGCCTGCCAGAAAAGAGAACAGAGTATATCAGATCAAAGATTGATGCCGGCAAGACGGCAGGGCGCTGTGTCTTTTGCGCAAGGGGAGTAAAGAAACATCTCTGGCGGAAAGAGCGGCAAGGATTTGCAGATGAGATGGAAAATCAGACCAACGAAAGGATTGGGCAGTACAGATGCGGACAGGAGCTTAAGTGCAGGGAAGAAGTTATCCTTTCAGGTGGTCAGGATGGGAAACACAATCTGGCGTAAAAAACAGAAACCCGGATGGTTCATGGCGAACCATCCGGGTTTGCTTTGTATGCGTGGCAGGCATGGGTTTTCCAAACACCGTCTGACCAATGCAGTTTGTCTGCTGCCAACCCAGGAAGTGGAGTTTTATTTTTTTGACGTCTGGGGCATCTGGAAACACGCGGCAGATGCCGCAAAAGCGTTGGCAGCAATGGAATTATGCCATCAGTTTTACTAAAATGGCTTTTTGCGCATGCAAACGGTTTTCTGCTTCGTCAAAAATCTCGTCTGCGTGGGCTTCAAATACTTCTGCTGTGATTTCTTCTCCTCTGTGGGCAGGCAGGCAGTGCTGCACCATGCATCCTGGATTGGTCACAGCCATTAAAGCGTCGTTCACTTGGAACCCTTTGAAAGCTGCTTCTCTGATTTTTTGTTCGTTTTCCTGTCCCATGGAAGCCCATACGTCGGTCAGTACCACATCCGCGCCCTTGGCTGCTTCCATCGGGTCCTCTGTCATCTGGAACAGATCGCCATATTCTGCGGCAAATGCCAGAACATCCGCATGGGGCTGATATGCCTTCGGGCAGGCGATGCTGACGGACATGCCGACCTTCAAACCACCGACGATTAGGGAATTTGCCATGTTGTTGCCGTCACCGATATAACACATCTTCAAGCCTTCCAGCTTGCCCTTGTGTTCCCGGATGGTCTGCAGATCCGCCATCACCTGGCAGGGATGACAGAAATCGGTCAGACCGTTGATAATCGGGATGGAGCCGTATTTTGCCAGAGTTTCCACTTCTTCTTGTGCAAAGGTACGGATCATGATGCCATCCAAGTAGCGGGAGAGCACTCTAGCGGTATCCTCCGTCGGCTCGCCTCTGCCGATCTGCGCATCCTTGGAGCTGATAAACAGTGCGTGTCCGCCCAGTTGATACATACCGGTTTCAAAGGAAACACGGGTACGGGTAGAGGACTTTTCAAAGATCATGCCCAAGGTTTTGCCTTTGAGAATATGGTGTTCGATTCCCTGCTTGTTTTCCTGTTTCAGTTGATCCGCCAAATCCAGCAGTTCCAGGATTTCCTCTTTCGAGCAGTCCAGCAGTTTCAAAAAATGTTTCATGGGGTAATAACTCCTTTCCGTATTGAAAAAATCATAACGCTTGCAGGGTGTTTTCCAGTATGGAAAGCCCTTTGTCCAGTTCGTCCTGAGAAATGGTCAAGGGAGGCAGCAGCCGGATTTTTGTCTTTGCGGACAATACCAGAAGTCCTGCCTCCAATAAAGTGTGGATGACAGGCTTTGCGTCCACATCCAGCTGGATGCCCAGCATCATACCCAGTCCTGCTACGCTTTGGACATGGGGCATGGCTTCGATGCGCCCTCTGAGGTATGCGCCTTTTTTCTGTACCTCTGCCAAAAAGGCATCGTCTATGGTTTCCAGGATATGCACGGCGCCGGCGCAGACGACCGGATTGCCGCCAAAGGTAGAACCGTGGTCGCCAGCGCCGAAGACCGTTTCGGTTTTCTCACCGAATAATACGGCGCCGATGGGCAGACCGCCGCCCAGTCCCTTGGCACAGGAAACCAGATCCGGTTGGATACCGAACTGTTCATAGCTGAAAAAGGTGCCGGTTCTGCCGATACCGGTTTGAACTTCGTCCACAATCAGCAGGATGTCTTTTTGTTTGCAGGCAGCCGCCACTGCTTGTACATATGCCCGATCCAGGGGGACAACGCCGCCTTCGCCCTGGACGGTTTCCAGCATCACGGCACAGACATCTTCCGTCATTTTGGCGAGGGTATCCGCCGTATCGTTGGCGTTGGCGAACACGAAACCGTCCACAAAGGGAAAGAAATAATTGTGGTATACATCCTGACCGGTGGCGGAGAGGGTGGCCATGGTCCGTCCGTGGAAGGAGTTGACCAGCGCCAGGATTTTGCTTCTGCCTTCGCCGTATTTTAAGAAGCTGTATTTTCTGGCAGCTTTGATGACGCCTTCATTGGCTTCGGCGCCGCTGTTGCCGAAAAATACTTTCTGCATCCCGCTTTTTTCACAAAGCAGTTTTGCTGCGCGGATACAGGGTTCGGTATAGTACAGGTTGGAGGTATGCTGCAGGGTATTCAGTTGGTTTGTAACGGCGGCGATCCATCCGTCATCGCAGAATCCCAAGGCGTTTACGCCAATGCCGCTGGTAAAGTCAATGTATGCCTTTCCGGTATCATCCTGCACCGCAGCGCCTTTTCCTTTGGTCAGCAGTACGGGGAATCTACTGTAGGAATGGATGAGATATGTTTCGTCTTGTTGTTTCGCTGTTTGGAAATCCATGGGGGTTTCCTCCTTTCTGTTATGCCAGGAACATGGTGCCAATCCCCTCGTCGGAGAACATTTCGATCAAGATGGAGTGTTCGATTCTGCCGTCAATCATGACGGCTTTTTTCACGCCGGCGCGTACGGCGCTTTCACAGCTTTTCACTTTTGGGATCATACCGCCGCTGATGATGCCCTGTTCCACCAATGAAGCCACTTCGTCCACATGCACCACGGGAATCAAAGATTGTTCATCGTTGACATCCCGCATTAAACCGCGGATATCTGTGAGCGTAATGATATTTTCTGCATGCAGAGCGGCGGCGATTTCCGCTGCCGCCGTATCGGCATTGATATTGTAAATATTGCCTTTGCAGTCGGTGCCGACAGTAGCGACCACCGGGATATACCCACTGTTGATGGCGTTTTGGATGGGTGCGGTATCGATTTTGGTAATATCGCCCACATAACCGTAATCACCTTCCAATTTTTGCGCTTGGATCATACAACCGTCAATGCCGCATAATCCGACGGCTTTTCCGCCCAGCTGTCCAATCAATCCAACCAGGTCTTTGTTGGTTTTTCCAGCCAGCACCATCTGCACCACTTCGGCCGTTTCTTTATCGGTGTAGCGCAGACCGTTGATAAAGCGGGATTCCATCTGCAGGCGTTTGAGCATGCCGCTGATTTCCGGACCGCCGCCATGGATCAGCACCACGTGGATGCCGACCAAGGATAATAGAATGATATCGCTCATCACGGCTTTTTTCAAGTCCGGATGGATCATGGCATTGCCGCCGTATTTGATAACAACGGTTTTGTCATAGTATTTCTGTATATAAGGCAGGGCGGCGGTCAGCACCGTTGCCTTCATGGTGTTCATATCGTTCATGGTATTTTTTCCTCCATCAAGTGCGGTAATCCCCGTTGATTTTCACATAATCATAGGTCAGGTCACATCCCCAGGCGGTGGCTTCGCCCTCTCCCTGCTTCAGATCCACATCCATATGGATTTCCTCCTGCAGCAGGATTTCCTTGGCAAGCGCCTCGTCAAAGGGAACGCCGGCGCCGTTTTCGCAGACCACGATTTCGCCCTTTGCCGAGGAAATGGAAACGGAGATAGCGTCAATGGCAAAATCGCCCTCCGTGTAGCCGATGGCGCACAAAATCCGACCCCAGTTGGCGTCTGCGCCAAAGATTGCGGTTTTTACCAGGCTGGAAGTAATGATGGATTTGGCGATGGCTTTTGCCAACGTGGTGTTGGGTGCGTGATGCACGGAACATTCCACCAGCTTGGTGGCGCCTTCGCCGTCGCCGGCAATTTTCTTTGCCATGGAAGCGCAGATTTCTTGGATCACTGTTAAAAATGCGTCAAAATCCGGTCCCTCCTGATCGATGAGCGGATTTTGCGCCATACCATTTGCCAGTATGGAAACCATATCATTGGTGGAAGTATCGCCGTCTACACTAACCATATTAAAGGTATCGTCTACTGCCAGTTTCAATGCTTTTTGCAGCATGGGCGCGGTAATGGCACAGTCGGTGGTTAAAAATCCCAGCATGGTTGCCATATTGGGATGAATCATGCCGCTGCCTTTTGCCATGGCGCCGATGGAAACGGTTTTGCCGCCGATTTCGATTTGATAGGCTTCTTCCTTGGGTTTGGTATCGGTGGTCATAATGGCTTCCACGGCATCCGTATGCCCTTCTTTGGATAACGCCTTTGCCAGGGCGGGAATGCCTGCGGCAATGGGCTCGATGGGCAGCGGCATGCCGATGACGCCGGTAGAGGCAACAATGATGTCGTCGGGAGAAAGCCCCAGCGCGTTTGCCGCCAGCTCACACATCTTCTGCGCTTTTTCGACGCCGTCGGCATTGCAGGTATTGGCATTGCCGCTGTTGCAGATCATGGCCTGCGCCGTGCCGTTGACGAGGTGTTCTCTCGTGACGGTAATGGGCGCGCCGTATACTTTATTTTGGGTATAAACCGCTGCCGCCTGGCAGGGAACTTCGCTGTATAACAAAGCCAAATCTTTTTTATTGGGATTATTGCGGATCCCGCAGTATATACCTGCCGCGGTAAATCCTTTGGGTGCGGTCACGCCGCCATGGATTTGTTTCATGGATATCAAGCTCCTTTCGTGATGAGGGTTACAGACTCAAAGCAGACCCTGGGTTTCCGGCAGTCCCAGCACCAGATTCATGTTCTGGACGGCGGCCCCGGAAGCGCCCTTGCCTAAGTTATCGAATACACTGACCAATGTCATGCGTGCATCATTGCCTTCCACATACAGTTTCAGCCGATTGGTGTCCCGGAGTTCATTTGCCGCCAAAAAACCAATATCCGTATCCTCTACGGAAATCATGGGCTGATTCTGGTAATATTCCCGCAGCAGGTCTGCCAATTCTGCTTTGGTGACGGATTTTTGAAATAAATGAGAATGCAGCGGCAGACAGGTTGCCATACCACTGTAACAATCACAGACAATGGGCATAAAAACCGGCGGCTGCGTGATGCTGGTGACATATTGCATTTCCGGCAGATGCTTATGCATCTGTCCCAGCGCATATTGTCTGGGGCTGTCCAGCGCATCAGGTCGTCCGGCTGCCTCGTATTCTGCAATCATGGTTTTCCCGCCGCCGCTGTAACCGGTCAGACTGTATGCCGTGAAAGGATAGTCGGGTGCTACGATACCGAGATGTACCAGGGGATATGCCGCTGCGATAAACCCGGTAGCATGACAACCGGGATTGGCAATGCGTTTGGAATGGAGAATGGATTCTCGGTGTGCCGGAGAAAGTTCCGGGAATCCGTATGTCCATCCCGGCGCTGTCCGATGGGCGGTGCTGGCGTCAATGATGCAGGTATGCGGGTTTTCCACTAGCGTCACAGCTTCTTTTGCCGCTGCATCTGGCAGACAGAGGAACACCACATCCGCTTCGTTCATCAGCCGTTTGCGTTCCGTCTCGTCTTTTCGTTTTTCTTCCGAGATGAGCAGCAGTTCCACGCCGCCGTGTTTTTCCAGCTTCTGGCGAAGCTGCAGCCCGGTGGTGCCTGCCTGCCCATCGATATATACACGATATTTCATAAACAGACCTCGTTTCTATGGCAAATCTTTGTGTTTATGTATATTATAAAGCATAACCATCAAAAGTCAATGAAAATGCGCATATTTATACATATTTGTTGAATTGAAGAATGTCACTAGGAAGAAGCGGGTTTTTTTATGGAATATCCCAAAGAAAATCAAAAATTCCTCGATAAAAAGAAAACTCCCTCTTGTGATATTGACGAAAAACATGGAATCATTTCTAAGAGAAGCACAGCAAAAGGAACAAAAAAGAAAGTTTTATGCGTGTTTATGACAGAATATACATTGTATACAAATGAAAGATAGACGTAAGGCAACGCGTGTTTGACATGAAGCAGTTTTGTTCGGGAGTATGGATAGAAAAATAGAGGATGCATACGGTTTTTACTTGGCTGTATTTGGGATTGGTCAAATAGCAAAAAACATGGTTCCGAAAAAAATGTTGGATGTTTTTGTCATGGGAGGCTTTGAGGAGAAAGCAGGAGCGTTTGGCTGCCTGTTGTTTTGAGAAAATAAGCGTAGGATACAAAATGGTGATGTTTTGAAATGGAGAGAGGGGAAAGACCGGATTCGATGGTTGTTCAAAGGATATGGATGGCAGTATGCAGGTTGCAGTTAGGAATATGCATACCATCGTGCAAAGATGTAGGAGCGCGCGAAGAAAAGTATTTAGTTGCTTGGTTCTGGGGCAGTTTGGAAAGAGGCGATATTCAAAACAGCGCGGCAGGAAAATCCTGCCGCGCGAAACCAGCCTGCTGTATGGACAGCGGACAGAGGTGGATTGCCGGAATCCGCTGTGATGGTTGGATGGAAAAGCCGTGGGAATTAAAATTCTGCGTTTTTCACTGTTCTTGGGAAAGGCAGTACATCTCGGATGTTGCTCACCCCGGTCAGGTACATGACAGCACGCTCAAAGCCCAGACCAAATCCGGCATGTCTGGTCCCGCCGTATTTGCGCAGATCCAGATACCACCAATAGTCTTCCCGTTTCAGTCCCAATTCGTCCATACGGCGTTCCAGTACTTCCAGACGTTCTTCTCTTTGGCTGCCGCCGATGATTTCTCCGATGCCGGGAACCAGCAGATCCATTGCAGCAACGGTTTTGCCGTCCTCGTTCAGGCGCATATAGAATGCTTTGATATCCTTGGGATAATCGGTGACGAATACGGGTTTTTTGAAGATTTCTTCTGTCAGATAGCGTTCATGCTCTGTCTGCAGGTCAATGCCCCATGCGACAGGATATTCAAACTGTTTACCGGATTGCAGCAGCATCTCGACTGCTTCGGTGTAGGTCACTCGACCGAAATCGCTGTTGAGGATATGATGCAATCTGTCCAGCAGTCCTTGATCCACAAAGCTGTTGAAGAATTCCATTTCTTCCGGTGCGTTGTCCAGTACATACTGAATGATGTATTTGAGCATTTCCTCTGCGATTTCCATATTATCTTCCAGATCAGCAAACGCCATTTCCGGTTCGATCATCCAGAACTCCGCTGCATGACGCGCCGTATTGGAGTTTTCAGCGCGGAAGGTGGGGCCGAAGGTGTACACATTGCGGAATGCCATGGCAAAGGCTTCGGCAGAGAGCTGTCCGCTGACGGTCAGGTTGGTTTCTTTGCCGAAGAAGTCCTGGGAAAAGTCGACCGTGCCGTCCTCCTTTTTCGGCAGATGATTCAGATCCAGCGTGGTGATGCGGAACATTTCGCCGGCGCCTTCACAGTCGCTGCCTGTGATAATGGGCGTATGGGTATACACAAATCCTTTTTCCTGGAAGAATTGGTGGATGGCATACGCGATCAGGCTGCGTACCCGGAAGGTCGCGGAAAACAGATTGGTTCTGGGGCGCAGATAGGCAATCTGGCGCAGGAATTCTACGCTGTGGCGTTTTTTCTGCAGCGGATAATCCGGTGTAGAAGTGCCCTCCACAGTGATTTCTTCTGCCTTCACCTCGAAAGGCTGTTTTGCCTGCGGTGTTTCCACCAGCTGACCTTTCACAAGAATAGCCGCGCCCACACCCAACTTGGTGATTTCGGCATAATTGGACAGGTGGTCTGCTTCAAAAACAATCTGGATGTTTTTGAAAAACGTCCCGTCGTTCAGTTCAATAAAGCCAAAGTTTTTGGAAACGCGCATCGTACGGATCCAGCCGCCCAGCGTCACCTGCTGATCGGCATAGACCTCCGTATTGCGGTAAATGGATTTTACAGTATTCAGGTCCAATGGTATCGCTCCTTTGTTTCATGTTTCTATCGTTTGTTTGACCTTTATTGTAGCCTGTTTTGCACAAAAAGACAACCTTGTTTCCAGCTTTTTGTCAGAGAATTTTTGTTCTGCGCCGGCTACCGCCCGCTGGAATGCGGTTCGTTTTCTTCCACATACGGCAGGAAGGCACCGTAGCCTTCTTCTGCCATCCGTTCTTTCGGGATAAAGCGCAGGGCGGCGCTGTTGATGCAGTAGCGCAAACCGCCCCGATCGGCGGGTCCGTCCTCAAAAACGTGTCCCAGATGCGCATTGCCCACACGGCTGCGGACTTCCGTGCGAATCATATTATGGGACAAATCGTCGTACTCCGTGACGGCGTTGGGGTCGAGCGGACGGCAGAAGGACGGCCAGCCGCAGGAGGAAACAAATTTGTCCCGGGAGGAAAACAGGGGCTCGCCGGAGGTAATATCTACATAAATACCGGCTTTCGTCTGGTTCCAGTAGGGATTGTCAAAGGGCGGTTCCGTGGCGTTCTGCTGGGTGACCAGATATTGCAGTTCCGTTAACTGCTGCGCCATTTCTTCTTTTGTCATGACCCGGTAGAGGGACGGGTCGACACAGCGTGCTTTTTCTTTCGCAATTTTGTCAAAAGAGATATGACAGTAGCCGTTGGGATTCTTTTCCAGATAGTGCTGGTGGTATTCTTCTGCCGGCAGAAATTGCAGCAGCGGCAGATTTTCCACCACAATGGGACGATCGTATTTTTTTTGCAGCTGCGCCAAAGCCCTGGCGGCGATTTGGCGCTGGGTTTCCGTCAGGCTGTAGATGCCGGTGCGGTATTGAATCCCCACGTCCATGCCTTGTCTGCCCAGCGATGTGGGGTCGATGGTATAAAAGAATTCCTGTAGGATGGTCTCCAATGTGGTTTGTTGGGTGTCAAAGACAACCTCCACTGCTTCGGCATGACCGCTGTGGGCACAGACTTCTTCATAGGATACGCTTTCCCAGAGTCGCTGGATGGCGCCTTCCTGTTTCCCCATGGCGTAGCCCACGCGGGTGGCGCAGACGCCGTCCACCTGTGCCATGTAGTGCTCCGTACCCCAGAAGCAGCCGCCTGCCAGATAAATGGTTTCCTGATGCATCGCCTCACCTCATTTCCGTACTTCCCGCAGTTCATAAACATCGGTACGCCGATGCCGCAGCAGGGGAAGCTCTTTTCGTATGGTTTCCACTTTTTCCAGATCCAATTCTGCAAACAGGATGCCTTCCGCTTCTGCCAGCTGGGCGGTGACCGTACCCCAGGGATCGGTGACAATGGAGTGTCCCCAGGAATGATAGGAAGCGGTCAGGTCACGGGCGGGCGCGCACCCCAGCAGATACACCTGGTTGTCCAGGGCTCTGGCACGGAAGGACAGCTCCCAGTGGACCGGGCCGGTGGTCATGTTAAAGGCGGCGGGGATGCAGATGACCTTTGCGCCTGCCAGCGCCATCAGACGCGCCAGTTCAGGAAAGCGGATGTCATAGCAGATGCACAGCCCCATTTTGCCCCAGGGCGTATCAAAAACTGTAACGGTATTGCCTGCTGTCAGGGTTTCCGATTCCATGAACCGCTGCCCGCCGGTGATGTCGATATCGAATAAATGCATTTTGCGGTGCTTGGCGATACAGCTGCCATCCGGCGCAAAGACATAGGCCGTGTTATAAGTGCGGGAACCATCCGCCTCCGGCATGGAGCCGGCGATCAGGTAGATGCTATGCTCCCGTGCCAAGGCAGATAGACGTTGATAGCGGGCGCCTCCCTCCGGTTCGGCAAACTTGGGAAAATTGGGCGTTTCGTAGGGACAGCAAAACATTTCCGGCAGCATGACCAGCTCTGCGCCGCCCGCTGCCGCCTGCTGCAGCATTTGTCTTGCCGTTTCTAAGTTTTCCGCGGGCGTTTGACCTACCCGCATTTGTAACAGTGCGACTTTCATGGAACACACATCCTTTCCGATGGGTTTTTTCTGAGTATACCACATTTTGGGGTGATAAGATACCAAATGGAAGAAAAATGGTGCGGCGGGAGAAAGCCGTGGTGGGTATTGGTCAGGAAGAAGGCGGGAAAACGGCAGAAAAGGATGACTCAGGGCAACGGGGAGATGGATGCAGGAGAAAGCGGTACGCACAGGGGAGCAGTGCCGCAGGCAAAGGAGAAATGCCGATGGGGCGGCGGACTTTTTAGACGGCAGTTCGCTGATGTGAGGCAGGTCAGGGCATGGATTCCAGAGAAAAAAAGCAGACCCCTCCAAGCAGTTTTGTGGAGGCAACGTCTGCGATCTTTTTTTCCGAATTGTCCAAGATAGAAATGTCCGCGTCTGTTTTGGACGAGGGGGAGGGAGGTTATTTGATGGGAATTTCTCCATGCTGCGCTTCAAACGCCGCGATACAGTCCCGAATGAGGATATTGACCTGCCCATTGGCAGAACGACCTTCATAGTCAGCGATATAATGCAGTTTGTGGAGCATGGTTTCGTCAATGCGAATGGAAAGATTTTTGATACTCATATCATCACCTCTATTCATTATGAATTCAAAAAAAATTGAAATTAGATATAAATTGTATTTATTTTATGTCTATTTTGTGTTAATATGAACAAAATGAATTCAATATAAATTGAAAATAATTTGAAAATAAAGGTGAATTGAATGGAAAATAAAATTTGTTGTTTTTTTGGACATCGAGATGCGCCGGAGGAGCTTTTGCCGTCTTTGGTATCTTTGTTGGAAGAGTTGACAGAGCAGCAGGGAATCACGGTGTTTTGGGTGGGCGGACATGGGCAGTTTGACCGGCTTGCCGCAGAAGCGGTTTGCCGTCTGCGGGAGCGTTTCCCTAGGATTCGGCTGGAACTGGTGGCGGCATATCCCTATGCAGCAGAGAAACCACCCCGCATGGCTGACCGGGCGTTTTTACCGGAGGGATTGGCGCAGGCGCCGCCCAAAGCTGCGATTGTCCGCCGAAACCGCTGGATGGC
>DXEB01000082.1 GCA_019115165.1 Candidatus Anaerotignum merdipullorum
CAGATTGATATAGGTTTACGAGTGTTCTTTTGAAGTCTTCGTCATAGCGAATACCTTTGCTGTTTGTTGACATGTAAATACCTCCTTTTGGTGTCTACTTTATTGTAATAGATAGTTACTTTATGTGTCCACTTTTTTAATATAGATCCAAAGTGTTACTTCGTTTATAAGCAGTAAAACGGCGAAAGTAGAAGGCACGATAAAGGATAGAAAATGTTGTGGTGCCGTGGTGCTCAAATGGTGCCAAACTTGTATTTTTCGTTTTACATTTCGAAAAATGAAGATAAAAAGCAAAATATAAAAAGCCGGCATTTACACTGGTTTTTCCATAAAGAAATAAGCTTCAAAGTAGGTTTAAGTGACCGAAATGAAGCTTTCTTTTCCCTCGAAATCAGTTGACGGGTCAAACCGTCCGTGGGTTCGAATCCCACCGTCTCCGCTCTGGAAACCTTGAGAAATCAAGGTTTCTTTTTTTGTGACGCGATGTATTCGAAATAAGAGTACCCTAGACAAAGAGGCATATAACATTGATAATAAAACACAAAAATGTGAAAGAGTGGAAAGGTATTACATGGAAAAGAGGAAAAATGGTTTAACGAAAGAAAATCAAAAAATTTTTTCAAAATTTTATGGAAGGAAAATGTAAAGAATTTGAAATCTGTACAAAAATCGAGTTAATTTTAACTCAATGAGTATAAATTGACTCATGTATGAAAGTGAGGATTTGAACGAAATGACAGAGGCAGCGTGTAATAAATGAGTACAAAATGACTCGAGATAATAAGTTGAAATGAGAGGAAACCGGATGATTTGGGGATTTCCGTATTTGGCACAGTTTTTGCTCTATATAAAGATATCAAAGAAAACAAGAAAAGAAAGGAGTCTTTGTTATGAAACCATTAGAAGGAGTAAAAATTGTGGATTTTACCCAAGCCCATGCTGGAAGCCTTGCAACTATGCTGCTTTCCGATTTCGGTGCGGAAGTGATGAAGATTGAAAGACCGGGTGTTGGAGATCTGGCACGGTATTGGGCACCGATGAAAGATGGAAACAGTGCGTACTATACTTATTTGAATCGTGGGAAAAAAAGTATCAGCGTCAATGCTTCCAGTCCAGAAGGAAAAGAAATCATATTCGGATTGATCAAAGATGCCGATGTCGTGTGTGAAAACTTTAAATATGGTAGTATGGAAAGAATGGGACTTAGCTACGAGGAAATTAAAAAAGTAAATCCAGAAATTATTTATGCTTCTCTCAATGGATTCGGACAAACTGGTCCAATGAAAAAGACGATTGGATTGGATTTGCAGCTGCAGGCAATGAGTGGTTTGATGGACAGAACGGGTTTTCCGGATGGACCGCCAACAAAAGCGGGTCCAGCAATGGGCGATCAGTTGAGTGGAACGTATTTGGCAATGGCAATCAATTTGGCATTGGTACATAAAAAGAAAACGGGTAAGGGACAAAAAATAGATATTGCGATTTTGGATTGTTTATTCTCTATTCTGGAAGCAGCGCCAATGACCTATTGCCTGACTGGAAGTGTACCGGAGCGAGTAGGAAATTCGTATCCTTCTATTTCGCCGTATGACACCTTCCGTGCGGCGGACGGATATGTTTCCATCGGTATTTCTACAGACAGACAATGGCAGAAATTCTGTGATGCACTGGGAATGGAAGACTTAAAGCAGGACGAACGGTATCAGACGAATGAATCCAGAGGGGATCATTACGAAAGCGGCTTAAAACAAGCGATTGAAAAGGTAACATCCAAAATGTCAAAATTCGAAGTAGAAAGAAAGCTGAGAGAAGCACGGTTGGCATGCGGTGCGGTGTGCACCGTAAAAGAAGCAATGGAAAGTGAGCAGATCAAAGCTAGACAGATGCTGATAGAAATTCACGACAAAGCGATAGGAGATATTGTAGTACCGGGTACAGTAATCAGAATGTCGGAAACACCGGGTGGCGGTACCTATGGAGCTCCTTTGTTAGGTGAACATACAAGAGAATATTTGGAAAAATTGGGGTATGCAGAGGAGCAGATGCAGACATTGGCAGAACAGGGTATTATCGAGATGGTTTGATAGAAAGGAGCATTTGGCATGAAGATTTTAGAAGGTGTGACAGTCATTGATTTTACGCAAGCATATAGCGGTCCTTTCTGTACTTTACAATTAGCGGATTTTGGCGCGCGGGTCATTAAAATTGAACGTAGAGGCGTTGGAGATCAATCCAGAGAGTGGACGCCATTTCGGAATGGGCATAGCGGTTATTATGCAGCAATCAACCGCAACAAAGAAAGTTTGGCAATCGACATTGCGACACCACAAGGAGTGGAAATTATCAAGAGAATGGTCAAAGATGCGGATATTGTAGTAGAAAACTTTAAAGTAGGTACATTGGATAAAATGGGACTGGGCTACGAAGATTTGAAACAGGTGAATCCGGAAATTATTTTTGCATCGATTTCTGGTTTTGGGCAAAATGGTCCGCTCAAAGATTTGGCGGCATATGACAATGTGGTACAGTCAATGAGTGGTGTGATGGAGATGACGGGGTTTTCGGATGGTGTTCCCACAAGAGTTGGTCCGGCCATTGGGGATAATTTTACTGGCTTGATGATGTCTTTGGCGATTGTGATGGCGTATTATCATAAATTGAATACAGGAAAAGGTCAACGACTGGATGTGGCAATGATGGATACGATATTCAGTATTCTGGAAAGTCCGATTCTATTTCAAACACTATTACATCAAGAGGAGACCAGACGCGGCAATAGTGATGTGACGCTGGTTCCTTATGATGTATATCCTTGCAAAGATGGATACTTTTCTGCCGGTTTGGCAGGAGAGTCTGGATGGGATAGATTTTGTAATTGTATCGAAATGCCAGAGTTGATTGAAGACGAGAGATTTGTAAACAATGATTGCAGATGTCGAAATTATGATATTCTGACGCCGATTATGACGGAATTTTTCAAGAAGAAAACGAAAAAAGAATTGGCAGAAATTTTTACTGCGGCAGGTATTCCGAATGCACCGGTTCATACAATTCCAGAATTGATGGTGCATCCGCAGATTCATGCGCGGAACATGTTGGTAGAGCTGGAAGATCCAGGCGTAGGAAGATATCAGGCAATCAACAATCCCATGAAAATGGATTTAACACCGGCAGAGATGGCATTTGGTGCGCCATTGTTGGGACAAGATACGGAAAAAGTAATGAAGAGTTTTGGATATACAACGGAGGAGATACAGTCATTGATACAACAAGAAGTGATTGCTACCAATTCCTGAGTGAATGAAGGGATTCCCGAGACCTCCCGCATATCTTTGGATATGCGGGGGAACATAGAACGGAGGTATGTATCATGCAGGAACAAGAGAAAAAAGGGAAATGGACAGAGCGTTATGAAGTTGGATTGATGGTTATCAGTATTGCGCTTATCCTTGCGTTGGTGGTTGCATTGGCGTTGTTTCCAGAAGAAGGGAAAGCTGCTGCTGCTGGTGTGATGGCATTTTTAACGCAGACGTTTGGATCTCCGATGATGTTGATTGCGTTTGGTGTCATTGTATTTTTGATTTGTATCTGCTTTACGAAATATGGTGAAATACGATTTGGCAATGAAAAACCGCAATACTCTACATTAAGTTGGGTAGCAATGATGTTTTTTTGTGGAAATGGCGCAGGTACTGTTTATTGGGCATTTTTGGAATGGGGACATTTTTATAATGCGGCACCGGAATTGAACGGCGTTCCGGTCAGTGAGGCAATGCGCTATGAATTGGCGCTGTCTTATGACTTTATGCATTGGGGACCGACAGCATGGGCGTTGCTGTGCGTCTTTGTGCTTCCATTTGCTTATCATTATTACATCAAAAAAGATGATGAACTAAAGTTTAGTGTATTATGTAAATATACAGTTGGAGAAAAAAGAGCAAAAGGCTGGTTTGGCAAGATTGTCGATTTTATCTTTGTTTTTGCGGCTGTTGGTTCTATCAGTATTACAGCGGGAACATCTGCAACAACAATTGCAGCGGGGATTGCGGACTTATTTGGTATTTCCAATTCCTTCGCGCTCTCTGTGGTGGTGTTGTTGGGCGTAGCCGTGATTTATTCCATTACTTCTGTGCTTGGGATCGAAAAAGGCATGCGCAAAATCAGCGATTTTAATGTATACTTTTGTTTGATTCTGCTGGCATTCATTCTGCTGGTAGGACCGACAAGATTTATATTGGATTCTATTGTGAATTCTGTTGGGTTGATGATGAGTGAGTATCTGCGGATGAGTTTCTGGACAGATCCAGTGGCACAAACGGGATTCCCGCAGGCATGGACCACGTTCTATTGGGTATATTGGTTTGTGTTTGGTCCGTTTACCGGTTTGTTTGTTGCCAAAATTTCCCGCGGCAGAAAGGTGAAAGAAATTATTGCGAATATGCTGATTAGCGGTTCTTTGGGGCTGATTCTGTTTTTCGGCATTGTCGGCGCATATGAACAGAGTCTGCGTATTGACGGTATTTTGGATGTGCCTGCGATGCTGGCAAATGGGCAGAGTGAAGAAATTGCGATGTCTGTGGTAAATACACTGCCGTTTGCGAAAGTTGCACTGGTACTGTATCTGCTGGTAATTATCCTGTTTTTGGCAACAACACTGGACGCATGTTCGTTTACGCTGTCCTCTACAGTATCCAAAAAGCTCAGGGCAGAGGAAGAGCCAAGTAAGAAATTGAAGTTTGTATGGTGTATCATACTGGTATTGATTCCGATTGCCGTATCTTATATTGGAACGGATATTGATACCATCAAATCTATTGTATTGGCGACAGGTTTGCCACTTGTGATACTGCTTTTTGTTGTTTATTATGGATTCTTAAGAGAAATGCGAAAAGATTTTGGACATAAAACAAAACAGCAGATTATGGAAGAAAGTAAATTAGAAGAAACATAAAGCGAGAATTCCTCATTTGGATGGCGGCGGAAGATTCTGTCGCCATCTTGTTTGTAATACAGATTTCCTGTATGATGAATGAAACAAAAGATTATGGATGGGAGGCGTGCATATGCCATTGCAGAAGGGCTTTGATTATGAAAAGTTTGTGACGTTGATGGATCAGAATTACGATGAAATCTTTATTTGGGACAAGCATAGAAAGATTGTATATGCTAATTATGCTACACACCGTCATTATGGAATTGCACCGGAGGAATTTGTGGGGAAAACATTACATGAGTGTACAGTAAATGAAAAATTATGGTCGCCGACTTGTGTACCATTGACCTTTCAGGATAAACGCCCGGTGATACAGCGACAAAAAACATTTTTGGGAATAGATATTGTGACCATTTCGGTACCGATTCTGGATGAAGAAGGAAATGTGGAGTTTGTTCTGCAAAGTGTCCGGGATGTAGATGATGATTTATTCAAGATGCTAAGACCACTCACCTTAAATACAGAAGAAGCAGAAGATATGCATGTGGAAACCATTATTTACAAGAGTACATTGATGAAGGATACGTTGAAATTTGCCAATAAAATTGCTGGAACGAAGGCGCCGGTATTGATTTTGGGAGAAACTGGAACTGGAAAGAGCCTCATTGCCAAATACATTCATGAAAAAAGTCCGAGAAAGGAGAAACCGTTTATTAGCATCAATATTGCCAGCCTAAGCCCTACTGTTATTGAGTCGGAATTGTTTGGCTATCAAAAAGGTGCGTTTACTGGTGCAGAAAAAAGTGGAAAAATCGGAATTTTTGAAGCAGCCAATGGTGGAACTTTATTTTTGGATGAAATCGGGGAACTTTCGTATGATTTGCAGGCAAAATTTCTGCATGTGCTACAGGAGGAAGCAATTATTCCGGTTGGGTCTCACAAACCAATTCAACTGGATATTCATATTATTTGTGCAACCAATTGTGATTTGCAAAATATGGTGGAAGCTGGGAAATTTCGAGAAGATTTATATCATAGATTAAATGTCTTTGATATTATGATGCCGCCTTTACGAAAACGACAGGAAGATATTGAACCATTGTCTGCATATTTTTTGCATTTGTTTAATAAAAAATATGGCAGGAGTTTGACAATTTCGTCTCGTGTGATGGAATTGTTTCATCAATATCCATGGAAAGGAAATATCCGGGAATTATCAAATGTCATAGAGCGTGCAGTTTTGACAGCAGAAGGAACCAGCATTGAGATCAATCATTTGCCAGAGAGCTTTTTTCGAGTAGACAATATCAAAAATCACGGATGTCCACTGGTTTCTCAGAAACTATCGTTAGAGGAAGCTATGGAGCGCTATGAACGAACATTGATCCAGACAGCTTATCAAACATACGGCAGCAGCCGGAAGATGGCAAAATATTTGAAAATCAGTCAGACAAAAGCAAATCGACTGATCCGAAAATATGTACGCAATGAAGAAAATGCAGCTTTGTAAGAAAAGCAGGCAATTTAGAAAAGATATGCGTACGGATGAATATTCGTACGGTATGCAGAAGGTTGAGGAATCAAAAAGACGTTACTTTTTTACAGTTTCCTGATACAATGGATTTACTTTGAGGAAAAAATAGTATTTTATGTAGAAATAAATGAAATATTTTTCATTTTTTGTATTTTTATTCATTAAATGGAAATGATTTGATGAAAAAAAGTGCAGTGCATGAAGAGGGTTTTCGGAAAACATTGTGGTGAAAATGTCCGTGACAGTAAAGCATATACGAATATATCAATTTCATATTGTATACTTTTGCAGTATTTCATAAAATTTATAAATTTAGTTGGACATATTTCATAAAAATAAAATAAAATTGAAAGAAAAACGAAAAAATTATTTTATATATGTTTATGCATTTACAGAATAATTCTCATGTGCTAAAATTATTATTGTTCAAAAGTGCCAAGTTATTCAAGTTACAAAGGAGGAGGAAGAAGGAATGGAGAATAAGGTTAGCTTTGTAAACGTCATGAAGTTTGCCGGTGCCTACTGTGCTTGTGCGATTGGTTCCGGTTTTGCGACGGGTCAGGAAATTATGCAGTTCTTTACTGCAGAAGGCATTATGAGTATTTTAGGTGCTGTCATTACAATGGGTGTGTTCGGCTGGGTTGGCGGCACCGCAATGAAGCACGCAAAAGATTTGAATCTGATACTTCCGGATTCAATTGTTCAGTATTACTTTAGCGAAAAGCTGGGGAAAGTATTCGGTATTATCGTTCAGTTGTTCCTGTTCGCAGTATTTGTAATCATGATTGCTGGTTCGGGTGCAACACTGGCTGAATATTACGGCATCAATCCATATGTTGGTCGTATTGGTATGATTGTTCTTTCACTGATATCAGTTCTTTTGAATCTGAATAAGCTGGTTGACATCTTGGGCAGCATGGGTATTGTAATTATTATTTTAGCGGTATCTGTAGGGCTGATTAGTTTCTTCAAAAACGCAGGCGCTCTGTCAACAGCAGCGGAAATTATTCCGACATTGGATATGACAAGAGCTAGCGGCAACTGGTTGTTCTCTGCAATTTTGTATCCCGGATTTAACGGTATCGTTGTATTGATTTTCTCCGCAGGTATTGGTATGACTGCAAACAGCGGAAAAGAAGCGATGTGCGGTGGTCTGGTAGGCGGTATTCTGTTCGGTCTGGCAGTACTGTGCATGAACCTGGGCTTGATGGTAAATGTTACAGAAGTTTGGGACAAACAGATTCCTTCCTTGGTGCTGGCATCTAATATTTTCCCTGTTTTGGGTACTATTTTCTCTGTTATTATTATCATCGGTATTTATACAACGGCAGTTCCGATGCTGTGGACTTCTGCAGGTCTGTTTGGAAAACAGGGCTCTAAGAGTTATGTAATTGCTGCTGTAGTACTGTCTATCGTAGCATTCATCTTGGGTCTGACAGACTTTGACGTATTGGTAAATACCATTTATCCGTTCAGTGGTTATATTGGTATCCTCATGATGGTTATTATGCTGTGGCGTTGCCTGTTTGATAAGAGAGATAAAACAGAAGTTGGTAAAGCTCTGAATGAAGCAGCAGCGAAAAAGGCTTCAAAACAGTAAATATGATATAGCCAAAATTATTCTTAATTATCTTTAGACATAAATAACTTTGGTGCTGGATAACACAGGGGCTGTCGTTGGAAAACGGCAGCCCCATTTTTTAATCCAATAAAAACCCCCGGCTATGCCGGGGGAATCAGTTCGGATAGAATCCGTGTAAGTCATAATGATGTTGACAGATATTTCTGAAATCAGATGGAAGTTGACGAAGTTTTGATGATATCTGATAGAACGCATTATTTAGGAATGTACTTGTCGTGTGTGGCGGAGAAGAGAAAACCGAATGATTCTGAGAAGAGGCGGGGAGGAAAATACATGGATAAACAAATTGTCTTAGAACTGGCAGAACGCTATGATAGTCTATATCTTTATGAAGAAGCTGTAATCTTGGAACAGATTCAGCTGTTGCGGCGCTACTTCCCGCAGGTAGCGTTATTGTATTCCATGAAAGCCAATCCAAATGCTGCGGTGGTCGACTGTATCTTGCAACAGGGAATTGGCGTGGATGCAGCGAGTTTAGAAGAAGTGCGCTTGGGAGCAAAAAGAGGGCTAACAAGGGAAGAAATTTATTACTCTGCTCCTGGAAAAACAAAGGAAGAAATTGTCCAGGCAATGTCCATGGCAACGTTAATTGCGGATAGCATTTCTGAAGTGGAACGGATACAGGAAATTGCGGCTCAATGTCAGGAAAAGGTACGAATTGGCATTCGATTAAATCCAGATTTTACGATGTATGGAGAAGATGGTCAGCCTTCTAAATTTGGAATTGATGAAGCTAGATTTTGGCAGGAAATGCCTAACTGGAAAAAGGATGCGAGGATACAAATAGTTGGCGTGCATATTCATCTGGAAAGTCAGAAGTTGCATGCGGAAATACTGGCATCATATTACCGAAAAGTGATGGATGTAGCAGAACAATTTCGGCAGATACAGGGTTATTCGCTGCAATTCTTAAACATGGGATCTGGCATCGGAATTCCTTATACATCGCAAGATCAGCCGTTGGACTTGAAATGGTTGGGACAAGAGCTGA
>DXEB01000083.1 GCA_019115165.1 Candidatus Anaerotignum merdipullorum
GTGTGCAAAAATGCACACGGGGGTGTTCATCGTTAAGGGGTAGAAATAAGCTGCCGTTATGTTGTATCAAATTAGACACGGCAACAGACCCTGCCTGTGGTACTGCGGGCTTTCTGGTATCCGCTTCGGAATATATCCGCAGGCATTATGAGGATACCATGACCAGTGAACAATGGGAGCATTTCACAGGGGAAGCCTTCACCGGTTTTGATACGGACAGAACCATGCTGCGAATCTCCGCCATGAACCTGATGCTCCATTCCATCACCAACCCGGAGATCGACTACCAGGACAGCGTATCCAAACAGAACCAGATCAAAGAAAAATTTACCGTTTGTCTGGCAAATCCGCCGTTCAAAGGGACAGTGGACGCCGAAAGCATCAATGACGATCTGAAAGCCGTGACCAATACCAAGAAAACAGAGCTGCTCTTTCTGGCGCTATTTTTGCGGATGCTGAAAAAAGGGGGCAGATGCGCCTGCATCGTTCCGGATGGGGTGCTCTTTGGTTCTTCCAAAGCCCATAAAAGCATCCGGAAAGAACTGGTGGAAAACCACCAGCTTCAAGCAGTGATTTCCATGCCATCCGGTGTGTTCAAGCCCTACGCCGGTGTGTCTACGGCGGTGCTGGTGTTCACCAAAACAGGGGCAGGCGGGACAGAAAATGTCTGGTTTTACGATATGAAAGCCGACGGCTTCAGTCTGGATGACAAACGCAGCGAAATCGCCGACAATGACATTCCTGACATCATCCACCGCTTCCATCACATGGAACAGGAAACAGAACGGGAACGAACAGAACAGAGCTTTTTTGTGCCGAAAGAGGAAATCGCCCAAAATGACTACGACCTGTCCATCAATAAATATAAAAAGGTGGAATATGTGCCGGTGGAATACCCTTCTACAACGGAGATTCTGGCAGACCTGAACGAGCTGGAAATGGAAATTACCAAAGGATTGGCGGAATTGGAGGGAATGTTGTGATGGCGAGGTTGGGAGATGTATGCACTGTTGTTTCTGGTACAACCCCCAAGAGTAACCATTCAGAATATTGGAATGGTGATTTGAACTGGGTAACACCTGCGGAATTGACAGACGAATCTGATACAATTTATGAAACGCAAAGAAAGATAACATCGCAAGCGGTTGTTGATAGTAGTTTAAAATCATTTCCAGCCGGGACTGTACTGCTTTCTTCCCGGGCACCTATTGGGAAAGTGGCAATTTCAGGAACGGAAATGTATTGCAATCAGGGCTTTAAAAATTTGATTTGCTCAGAAAAAATATATAATCGGTACCTGTATTATTTTCTGAAGAATAAAACAGCCTATCTTAATTCATTAGGAAGAGGGGCAACCTTTAAGGAAATCTCAAAAAGTATTGTAGAAAATATTGAAATCCCTCTCCCATCTATCGAAGAACAGCAAAAAATTGCGGCAGTGCTGGACAAGGTCAGCGACCTCATTGCCAAACGCCGCCAGCAGTTGGAAAAGCTGGATGAATTGGTGAAATCCCGATTTATCGAACTGTTTGGGGACCCGGAGAGGAATCCCAAAGGGCTACCTGTGCTACCATGGCATGAGGTGTTTCATACAACTACAGGAAAACTGGATTCTAATGCAATGGTCGAAGGTGGGCAATACCCTTTCTTTACATGTGCAAAGGAGAATTATTGGATTGATACATATGCATTCGACTGTGAAGCCCTATTATTAGCAGGAAATAATGCTGCTGGTGTTTACGATGTTAAATATTACAAGGGCAAGTTTAATGCATATCAGCGTACATATGTTTTGCGATTGATAAATGAGCAGTGGAGCTACAAATTATTCAAACGGCAATTAGAAGATAAGCTACTTTATCTGCAAAGGCGGTCAAAAGGGACAAATACAAGATATTTAACGCTAGGCATTCTAAATGATTTGTATTTTATGGTGCCACCAATCAATCAACAGGAACAGTTTGACGTTTTTGCTGGTCGAATCGACAAATCAAAATTGGCAATCCAGAAGAGTCTGGAAAAGTTGGAAACCTTGAAAAAGGCTTTGATGCAGGAATATTTTGGGTGAGGTGATAAAATGGAAGAATATCAATTGACATTGGGGATAGAGCCCACAAACGATTATGAAAAAGCAAAACAAGACTTGTTACAAGCCATACAGTCTATTCAAAAATTATCTCCGCTGCAACAGCAAATGTTAGCAAAGGAATTTTTTGAGACTGCAGGCAATATGGCTTTGCTTAAAATGTTTCAGCGATATTGGAGATAAAATAATATTTCAAAAATGATGATTTGAAAGGGTGATCCTATGACCAACTTTTCTTTCCTACGCACCCAACCCACCTACGCCCTCTTTGCCCCTGCCTGCATCGAAGCGGAGCGCATCTTTGCTGCTTCTCCTGCCATGTGTGCCGTGGGCTGCCGGAAAGCCTTGGAACTGGCGGTGAAGTGGGTCTATGCCGCCGATACCTCTATGGAGATGCCCTATCGGGACAACCTCCAGTCTCTCATCCATGAGCCTTCTTTCCGTTTTGCCGTAGACCGGAATACCTGGGGCAAGCTGCCTTTTATCGTGAAACTGGGCAATGAAGCCGTACATACAGAGCGGAATGTACAGAAAGGGGACGCCCTCTTGTGCCTCCAATCCCTCTTTGAATTTATCCAGTGGATCGACTACTGCTATGGCACCGCCTATGAAGAACGGAAGTTTGACCCCACTTTGATCCCTGCGGAGAAAATCGCTGTGGATGTGAAAAAGATCAAGGAACAGGAAAGCCTTTTGGGTGAAAAAGAAGCGGAGATTGAGAAACTCCGCAAACAGATCGAGGAAATGTCTGCCCGCTTTACGGCGGAAAAAGATCAACACCAGAAAGAGCGTACCTTTCAGGCAGAGGACCTTTCGGAATTTGCCACCCGCAAGCGGTTTATTGATGTGGATTTGAGGGAAATGGGCTGGAAGTTTACAGGCGCGGACGCCGATGTCCAGGAAGAATATCCTATGGAGAATATGGCTGGCAAGGCGGGGCAGAAAGGCTTTGCGGACTATGTGCTCTTCGGCAAGGATGGTCTGCCGCTGGCGATAGTGGAAGCCAAACGTGTCGACCGTGACCCCAATGATGGATGGAAACAGGCGGTTTTGTATGCAGACTGTTTGGAGCGGAAGTTTGGCAGACGCCCCATGATTTTCATTACCAATGGGTTTGAAACCTATTTCTGGGACGATCGCTCCGGTCCGCAGCGCAAGGTCAGTGGTGTGTTCAGCAAAAATGACCTGCAAAAGCTGATGAACCGCCGTTCAGAACGACTGAAACTGGATACGGTGCCTATCAGCGACAAGATTACCGACCGATATTATCAGAAAGAAGCCATCCGTGCGGTCTGCGGACAGATCGAAAAGGGCTTTCGGAAGCATCTGCTGGTGATGGCAACGGGTACAGGCAAAACCAGAACGGCATCCAGTCTGACAGATGTGCTGAGCCGTGGGAAGTATGTGACGAATATCCTGTTTTTGGCTGACCGCACCGCATTGGTGAAGCAGGCAAAGGACGATTTCAAAAACTATCTGCCGGATCTGTCCTTGTGCAATCTCTGCACCAATAAGGATGACCGCAATGCCAGAATCGTGTTTTCTACCTATCCCACCATGCTCAATGCCATTGATGATACGAAAACAAAAGATGGACAGCGGCTCTTTACGCCTGCCCATTTTGACCTGATTATCATTGATGAAAGCCATAGAAGTATTTTCAAGAAGTATCGTGCCATTTTCCAGTATTTTGACGCCATTCTGGTGGGGCTGACGGCAACGCCAAAAACAGATGTAGACCGGAATACATACGATTTCTTTGAGATGGAGCATGGTGTGCCTACCTATGCCTATGACTATGAAACGGCGGTTTATCAGGATAAAGTGCTGGTGCCTTATTATAATTATGAGGTGAAAACAAAGTTTTTGGAGGAAGGTATTACTTACGACGATTTGTCCGAAGAAGATCGGGCACGGTATGAGGAGGATTTCACGGAGGATGGCGTGATGCCGGAATTTATCCCTTCTGCGGCATTGAACCAGTTTGTATTCAATGAAAAAACCGTAGATCAGGTGTTGCAGGATTTGATGGAACGGGGCATCCATGTGGCAGGCGGTGACAGATTGGGGAAAACCATTCTTTTCGCCCAGAATAAGCGTCACGCACAGTTTATCTTGGATCGGTTCAACGCTCTGTATCCCCAGTATCATGGGAACTTTGCCCAGCGGGTGGTCTGTGACGATTCCTATGCCCAGACAGTCATAGAGGATTTCAAGATACCGGAAAAAGCGCCCCACATTGCGGTATCGGTGGATATGATGGATACGGGGATCGACGTGCCGGAATGCGTGAATCTGGTGTTTTTCAAGAAAGTTCGTTCCAAAGCGAAGTTTTGGCAGATGATCGGGCGGGGCACACGGTTATGCAAGGGGCTGTCCTGTATCGACCAGATCGACGGGGAGTATACGGACAAACGACGGTTTTTGATCTTCGATTACTGCGGCAATTTTGAATACTTCCGTCAGCATAAGGAAGGCTATGAAGCGAGAGAAACCAAAACCCTGTCAGAGAATATCTTTGGCAAACAGGTAAGGCTCATGACGGCATTGCAGGAAAGCACCTTCGCGGATGAGGACTACCAGACATGGCGGAAGGAACTGGTGGAAACCTGCCATGGTCAGGTGATGGATTTGAAGCGGGAGCTGATTGCTGTCAAGATGCGGCTGCGGTATGTGGAGAAATATCAAAAAGAGGGCGCTTTTGCCCATATCAGCGAACTGGACAAGGGGGAACTAGAACGGGAGATTGCGCCGCTGGTTTTTCTGGATGATTCGGATGAGTTTGCCAAGCGGTTTGATCATTTTATGTATGGACTGATGTTGGCGTATCTGGAGCAGATGCCATCATTCAAGTACGCAAAGAAACAGCTTTGCGATATGGCGGCTCTGCTGGAGAAAAAGGTTACCATTCCTCAGGTCAAGGAAAAACTGCCACTGATCCGGGAAATCGGCACCGATGCTTTCTGGGAAGCAAAGAATCTGCTTTTGTTTGAAAAAGTGCGGAAAGAGCTGCGGAACCTGATCCAATTTTTGGACGAAGGGGAGAAAAAGCACCAGATCATCACAAAACTGACAGACCCTGTCACAGAGCAGCAGGAAGGGGTACAAATGGAGGCGGCGTATGATTTTGAGGATTATCGGGCAAAGGTGAACCGATATGTCAATGAACATGGGGATACCTTAGCCATCCATAAGCTGACCCATAATATTCCTCTGGCTCAAGGGGATTATCAGGAATTGGAGCGGATACTGACCAGTGAACTGGGCAGCAGAGAGGACTATATACGGGAATTCGGAGATACGCCTTTTGGTCTGTTGATCCGAAAGATTGCCAAGCTGGATCATGAAGCGGCGATGGCGGCGTTTTCCGCGTTTATCAACGATCAGTCTTTGAATCAGAAACAGATTGCTTTTGTCCATAAGGTGATCCAGCATATTGAATTGAATGGATACATGGAAAATCCTGCGGAACTGACAAAACCGCCTTTTGATAAGCCTATCAGTTTTCTCAAACTCTTTGACGCAAAGACTCGAAAAGAACTGGTGGATACCATCAATACGGTACGGGAAAATGCAGTGAGAGTATCCATGTAAGAAAGAAACAGTTTCAACCCTCCGCATAGGGATTTGAAGCTGTTTTTTATTGTTCTGAAAAATAGAAAATAATGTGCATCGAATCCCTTTCCAGTGACCTGATAAGTAAAGGGATTTTTCTGGGAAAAGGCAAAAAGAGATACGGAAAATATCCATAAAATACCCGTGCTTTCAACATCTCGGATTTGGATAAATATAACGAACTTAAGAAATTTTTGAAAAACTGGTAATAAAATGCCTTCCAAGTGACCGGATATAGGAAGGATTGTTTGCATAGGAAAAAAACAAAAGGTCTGGTTGCAGTATGTTCGAAAACAATGAGATAGTTCAGGATTGTTTATTGTGTATTTTCCGTAAACGATCAGAATTTTTGCAAAAGTCTGCATAAAGAACCCTCTTCTTTCGGCTTATCAGTAAGAAGGTTTTTCTTTCCCTTCGTTGCGCCTTAAAAATGGTATACGAGTAATATAAATATGTTACGCTGTTTTGCCAGAAAGGGACAAGCAGTACCATACAGTGCGCCATGACGATCAACAGAATGTGAAGGAAGAATAATCCGAGCGATTTTTGCTGTATGAGGATGATCTTTTGGCAGAATCCGGCGGCAGAAAGCATTGGATGCAGGCACCCGCTGGTTTCCATTACTGGATGGAGCGGATGACAGGAAAGGATGGCGCACTGCTTCGAAGTGCAAAGCGTTGTACAAGGTACAGGGGGCGGGCAAAGCATGCAGGGTGCGTGTGCATACGGGGAGGCGATTTTTCTTGATGTCGGCGGCGGAAAAGCGGCTGAAACAGGCAGCTTTTACTGAGGTGGAAAAAATGTATTTTTATGGAAACATATAACTTGACAATAGGGGATAATTTTGGCACAATGTTACTATACCAGGATTCGGAGGACTCATTCCCAACGGATTATTGTAACATGAGCGTCAAATCAGTTTGGCGGAATCATAGGATAAACAGAATGGGGAGGACGAATCTTTGTACGACAAAACAGCACGCGGGAACCCGGTGTTACTGTTCTGTCGTAAAATGATGTGATTGAGAGGATGAGAAAAAGATTGGAGGGAATGTATTATGGTTGAAACCTTGATGAATCTCAACACGACTGTTAACGGGTTCGTATGGGGACCAATTACACTGCTTTTGCTGGTTGGTCTGGGGTACTACCTCACCATTCGAACCAAAGGGCTTCAATTCAGAAAGCTGGGCTTTGTCTTTAAGCGTACCCTGGGCGGCGCGCTGAAAGGAAATGCTGCTGCGAAAGACGGAAAAAACATTACCCCTTTTCAGGCGATGGCGACTGCACTGGCATCGACCATCGGGACCGGTAATATCGTAGGGATTGCGACAGCAATCACGGTTGGTGGTCCCGGGGCGATTTTCTGGATGTGGGTCGCTGCTGCCGGCGGTATGGTTACTAAATTTGCCGAAATCACTTTGGCGATGAAATATCGTGAAAAGAACGAATTGGGCATGTACACCGGCGGTCCGATGTTCTATCTGAGAAACGGGCTTGGGAAAATGCCCGGCTGGCGTGGTTCCTTAGGGAAAATCCTGGCGGTGCTGTTCGCATTCTTTGCAGCGATTGCCTGCTTTGGGATCGGGAACCTGACACAGGGGAACTCGATTGCCGATTCCATTCATACGACCTTCGGTGTTCCGACAACGATCACCGGTATCGTTCTTGCGATTCTTGTTGGTTTGGTTATTGTCGGCGGGATCAACGGGATTGCAAAAGTTACGGAAAAACTGGTACCTTTTATGGCGATTTTCTACATCGTATTTGCGCTGTTGGTTATCATTCTGCAGTATGACCAGATCCCGCACGCAATCCAGAGTATTTTTGTTGGCGCCTTCAATCCTGAGGCTGTTGGCGGCGGTGCAGTAGGTATCACCATCGGTGCTGCCATTCAGTTCGGTATTGCACGTGGCGTTTTCGCGAACGAAGCTGGTCTTGGTTCCGCGCCGATCGCTCACTCTGCTTCTTCCACCAAAGACCCGATCGAGCAGGGACTTTGGGGTGTATTCGAAGTATTTACTGTATCATTCGTTATTTGTACAATGACTGCACTGGTTATTCTGACCTCTGTTGACGGCAACGGTAATCCGATGTGGCTGTCCGGTCTGAATGGTGCGCCTCTGTCCTTGGCATGCTTCAACGGCGCTCTGCCTTGGTTTGATATGGGGAATATTGTTGTTACTCTCGGTATTATCATGTTCGCACTGTCTACACTGCTAGGCTGGTGCTATTATGGTGAAACTGCACTGGGCTTCCTGTTCAGAAAAGCCAGTGCCGGTGTTCGCCGTTTTATGACCATCGTGTATCGCTGCCTGTATGTGGTTATCGTTTACGTTGGCTGCAACGGTGGTCTGGAAGTTATTTGGTCGGTTGCCGATACATTCAATGGATTGATGGCACTGCCCAACTTGGTAGGTTTGGCACTGCTGTCCGGCGTTGTCTTCAAGGAAGTAAAACGTTACTTCAACAACATTGATAAAGGGCTGCCTACTCTGACCGGAGCAGACGGTGACTACAGTGAGGAAGACATCGCTTCCACCGCTCCAAAGGCATAAGTATCAAGAAAAGAAAGGGTAAGTCTTTTCAAAAGACTTACTGAGAGTAGAATCACATCATTTTGGTATGAGAAGGGAGGGATCTTCCCGTACGGCTGTGCGGAAAGGTACCTCCTTTTCTTATATGCTGAAACAATATAATAAACCTTGCGGTTCAACTGGGCATAGGTAAAATGTTTAATATAAGCAAGAAACTTTCTGCGCATCATGAGATTGGTCTGGCAACTAAAAGATAGAAGCAGGGATTGCCCTTGAAGTCCGGCAGAGGAAGAGAAGTACAAACGCGTTCTTTCAGCAGCGGCACAAACGCTGCTATCCGCAGGGCTGTATTTGTACTGTATTTTTCAGGTTGGCGACGCTTTCATCAGAAAGCATTTTGATATAGAGTGCTGCACCCACAGAAGGCGCTTCCTTTGTGATAATCATTCGTATCAATATTGAAAGGGAAACAATCGCCAAAACATATTGAAAAGGAAATGCAGAGAACATAAAAACAGAGGTTCCAATTGATTACGAATGAAACCTCTGTCTGTGTTTTCTTTTTTATTTTAGATAGGTTTGGAAAAAGGTTACCATTTTATCAAAGGGAATGGCATTTTTTCCGCCGCCATCATATAAGTCTGTATGTACGACGTCTGGAAGAATCAGCAGTTCTTTGTTGGAGACATACGGATTGTTGTGAATCATATTCGCAAATGCATCCTTACTAAAGTAGCAGGAATGTGCGTTTTCTCCGTGTATCATCAAAACGGCGCTGCGGATTTCGTTGCTATAGTGCAAAATCGGTTGATTGAGAAAGGACATACAGCCGATGATATTCCATCCGCCATTGGAATTTAAGGAACGTGGATGGTAGCCGCGGTTGGTTTTGTAGTAATCATGATAATCTTTTACAAAAAATGGTGCATCCTGCGGCAGAGGGTCCACAACACCGCCGCCAAGGGCATAGGAGCCGTTTTGAAAGTCGATCAATCTTTGTGCATTCATCGCTTGACGTTTGGCATGGCGGGCGTCAGCGGAATCCTCGGAATCAAAATAGCCTTTGGCGTTTACTCTGGACATATCATACATTGTGGAAGTAACCGTTGCCTTGATCCGCGTATCTAAGGCTGCGGCATTCAGCGCCATGCCGCCCCAACCACAGATACCGATGATTCCGATTTTTTCGGGATCTACGTGGTCATGCAGAGAAAGGAAATCAACGGCAGCCTGAAAATCCTCTGTATTGATATCTGGCGAAGCCATATAACGAGGGGTACCGCCGCTTTCGCCGGTAAAAGAAGGATCGAATGCAAGGGTCAGAAATCCTCGTTCTGCCATTGTCTGTGCGTAAAGTCCAGACGCCTGTTCTTTTACAGCGCCGAAAGGACCACATACCGCAATAGCGGGCAGTTTATCTGCAGCATGCTTGGGAATATATAAGTCTGCAGCCAAGGGAATGCCATATCGGTTTGGAAAGCTTACTTTTTGGTGTGTCACGGATTCACTTTTCGGAAAGGTTTTATCCCAATCTTGTGTGAAATGCAATGTTTCAGAAAATACCATATCAAACATCATCCTTTCTAATCAAGAATTTGTTGCTTATGTTGAAATGATGCCATGCATCTGTCAAAACCATCGAATCGTTTGCGACGAGAAAAGTTCCATCATGATATGCAGCAGTTTTGCCAGAAAGGAACCGCTTTTTGTTGCGCAAAGTGCCAGACAACATGTAGGCTGCGTATGACGCTTTTGTGTTTATTATAATCGGTTTGATATGGTAGCGCGAATGGGAATCTTTCATATCAGGATATGAATTTTTTTCTATTCATGGTATGATAACAGAAAAAAGGAGATGATGTTATGGAAATGAGAACCTTACGGTATTTTTTAGAGGTTGCTCGGGAAGAAAATATGTCAAACGCCGCAGAACGCATGCATGTGTCGCAATCCACCATCTCCAAACAGCTCAAAGGGTTGGAAGCGGAATTGGGGAAAAAACTGTTTATCCGGCATAGTTTTTCCATTGCGCTGACGGAGGAAGGGATGCTGCTGCGCAAACGAGCAGAGGATTTGCTCTCTATGGCGGATAAAATCACAGAAGAGTTTTCAGCAATGGATGATATCATTGGAGGCAATATTTATTTTGGCTGTGCTGAGTCTTATCAGATTCGATATCTTGCTAGAGTGATTCAGCGGTTTAAGCGGAAATATCCGATGTTTCATTATCATATCACAAGTGGAGATACAGAGCAGGTGACGGAAAAGCTGGATAAAGGGCTTTTGGATTTTGCTATCATTGTAGAAGAGCCAGATGCAAAAAAGTACCAGATTCTTCAAATGCCGGAGGCGGACAGATGGGGCGTGATTATGCCGGCGGAATGTGATTTGGCAAAAAAAGACGCCGTTGTGTTTGAAGACTTGATTGGTCTTCCGCTGTTCTGTTCGGAACAAGGCTGGCGAGCAGACCTGCCAAAATGGTGTGGAGAGCGCCTGAAAGAGTTGACGTTGGAAGGTTCCTTTCGTCTGTCGTATAACGGAGCTGTTTTTGCGCGGGAAGGATTGGGATATCTTTTGACGTTTGAATATCTGGTGGATACCAGTGAATCAAGCGGGCTTGTGTTTCGACCATTGGTTCCGACATTGGAAACCAATATGTATATCATATGGAGAAAGCATCATGCTTTTACACCCATTGCGGAGCGTTTTATTCAGCAGCTGCAGGCTGATTTACGCAATGGGGGAGGCAGAGATGCTGTGGAGAAAACAGACAGAAAAAGGAAAAGATAGAATGGTGACAGTTAGATGGAAAGCTGTTTTTCCAACCATGCCAGGCGGCAATCGGACAGCGGGAAGAATGCATAGGGAAAGCAAAACCGCCGCAATTCACAGGAATGCGGCGGTTCTGTTTGTTTTTGATATCACAAAATTTCTAGTTTCCGTAAGGAGATTCCATACTTTCAATCCCGTCTTTGGAAGGAACACAAATTTTTGGATGTTCACTGGATCAAATCGATGATCCTATCCGGGAAAGGGCGAGTGATCTTGCCAAATTCTTTTGGATCAGAAGCAGTACCCATCTAGAGATGCGAACGTTCCAGGTTATGGATAGGGGGATGCCATTCCTATGCCATCGCAGGCAGAAACATTTGTTTCCTGCTTTTCTTTGACCTTGATCGAGCGCGTAGACCAGTCGATGGGGACCGTCTGCTAGAAAGAGAATCCTTGCATTTGGTCTAAATATTTTTCTCCAATCAGCTCATCATAGGTCAAATAACGATGGAGCATTTGGAGGCGTTCCCGGTCCTCTACGCTGCAATCCGGGGAATACAATTGATAGTATCGGCTCATCACAGGGCAGGTTTCATACACATCCAGCAGGAAATTGGTTTGCAGACAGGCAGGGGCGCCGATATAATCACATAACAGAGCCGGAAGCAGGTAAGGTGAAACCGATTGTCCTTCTGCGCGGTATGGGTTGTCAGTATCATAATTAGCAAACAGGACATAAGGCGTGGAGAACATGGTGTATTTTTCCGCGTCTGTCCATTCGGACGCCTGATCTGCGCTGATCGTTCCTGTGGAGGTGTATGGCGCAAAGTGATCGCCTAAGGTCGGCAGATGATCGCCGTACCACAGCAGAACGGTCGGTTTTTCCCGCTGCATAATATATTCATACAGCGTACCCAAGGCGGCATCAGAATCGCTGACCCCTTTGCAGTAGTTCTGCAAAGAGATGATTTCCTGCTCTGACAAAGCGTCGCTGCTGACCTGAATATCCCAGTCGGAAGGATCATATTTATCGGAATACAGGCTATGGTTTTCCATGGTGATTGCCGTGAGGAACAATCCCGTTTCCCGAGGCTGTTCCAGCTGATAGATGATTTCCTCCGCAATGGTTTCGTCTGTGATATAAGGTCCGCTGTTCCAATGCAGTTCGGCGTGCATATCGTATTCTCCGAGAAAATCCATGAATCCCATCAGCGGATATGCGCGATCTCGCTCATAAAATGTTTTTTGATAGGTATGAATGCCCAGCGTATCATAACCCAGACTGCGGAACAGTTGGGCGTAGGAGAATGTTTTTTCTTTCAGGTATTGTTGGTAGGGCATATTCCCGGTTGGCAATGTGCTGGTGGACATCCCGGTCAGGATTTCGAATTCCGGTCTGACGGTACCGCCGCCAAAGGTGCAGGAAACCATTTCTCCGCTGGGATGTTCTGCAGCAATCGCGCGATAATGCCGCAGAGGATCTTCGGAAAAGGTGACGCCGTTTAATTTGGTGGGATCCCAGAATGCTTCCGATAAAACAACGATGACATCCGGAGAAACGAAGTCCTCTGTTTGCTGCGTTTTGGCAGGGACATAGGCGGAGAACAATTTTTCCATGGTGGATTGACTGTAATCCTGCGGCATTAACGTATCTACGGATCCAAAATTCAGTGTAAATCCAGTGAGAAAGCCATAATGGTCGTAAATATAGTTTTGGTCGGTTTCTTCATTGATTACAATGCCAAACCAGTTTTCATATTGATTCCGAATGGTAGTGTTGGTCACAAAGGTAACCAGCAGTACTGCCAATATTGGAACGCCAAAGAACCGCTTTTTTCCGCGAATCGGGAACACGGGCTTTGCCAGAAGTAAAAACAGCCAATAAAGCGCAGTACATGCCATCAGCAGAAGAAACTGCCAAGGGAAAGAAATGGCGCCAAGAAACTCTGTAAAACTACCTGCATTTTGCGCTAGGGTTAGATCCCAAGGATAAAAATGATCCTGTAATATCATGGACTTAAAATAATCGATCAAGGGAAGAAGGAAAAACAAAATACCGCAAATGCCGGCGGGCGCCGCAAAGCGACCGAAACAAAATACCAGCAGGAAATATACGCCATATACCAGCAACAGCCCAAAGAGGAATGCGCCGGTCTGTTGGGTCAGCAGGTCTGAGAGCATGGCAACCGAAGAAAAGGAAATATAGTTTGCAACAACTGTCATATAGAGAGGAAAGCCAAGTGCGGCAATCCAAAGAATACAACGGGGCAGTCTGGCAGAATGGAAAAATAAAGCAATCCGCCGACCCAATGGATGCATTGTGTGCATAGGATGATGCCTTCTTTCTAAAATGATTTCTAAAGTCATATTGTAGCATGGAGAATTTGTATTTTCAATGAAAAAGAGCTAGGCAGCAGGAATATTTTTTTTTTAGGAAGAAAAACAATAGAAGCGGATTGTGTGGTTGCACAAAAAGCGGTACATGTGGTACACTAAAAAGAAACGGGGTGAGGAGAAGGTATGAAAAAAGAAACGGGATTATATATTCACATCCCTTTTTGCAGACAAAAATGCCTGTACTGTGATTTTCCGTCGTTTCCGGGAAAAGAAGATTACTTTCCGGAATACACGCAGGCAGTATGCAAGGAGTTGGAACAGAAAGCAGAAATGCTGCGAGGATGGCGGATCAAAAGTGTATTTGTGGGAGGCGGGACACCCACGATGTTGTCCGCCGATCAGCTGGAATCAATTTTACAGACCGTCTTCCGATGTTATGATGTGGATACAGAGGCGGAAATTACGACGGAAGCGAATCCAGGCACATTGGATTTAGAATTATGCAAACGTTTGAAACAAATGGGATTCAACCGGTTGAGTATGGGGGTGCAGGCGTGGCAAGATGCGCTTTTGGAGCGGTTGGGCAGGATTCATACCAGACAACAGTTTGTTCGGAACTTTGCCAATGCAAGAGAAGCGGGGTTCGACAACATCAATGTCGATTTGATGTTTGCGCTGCCAGAACAGACGCTGGGCGAATGGGAAGAAACGCTGCATGCCATAACGGCGCTGCAGCCGGAGCATATATCCGCATATAGCTTGATTTTGGAAGAAGGAACACCATTATATGATTTATATGAAAATGGTGTTTATCACGAAATGGATGAAGAATTGGATCGTGCAATGTACCGTACTGCAGTTCGCATACTGGAAGAAGAAGGTTATCATCAGTATGAAATATCCAATTTTGCGAAAGAACGGAAGGAAAGCAGACACAATAAACTGTACTGGCAGGATGCGTGGTATCCGGGATTTGGTCTGGGCGCACATTCTTTCTGGGAAGGCAGGCGGTACCACAATTCCAGAGACTTGGAGAAATACCTGCGACAGATGCGGGAAGGAAATGCGCGGGCAGAAGATGTGGAAATTTTATCCAAACAGGATCAAATGGCAGAATTTATGTTTATGGGACTGCGTTTGACAGAGGGGATTGCGCAGACACGATTCGCGGAACGTTTTGGAAGAGAGATGGATCAGGTATACGGCGCGCAGATACAAAAACTGCGGCAAGCCGGGTTGTTAGAGGAGACAGGCGGCTTTCTGCGGCTGACCGAGCGCGGTGTAGATGTCAGCAATCAAGTGTTTTTGGAATTTTTGCCGGATACAGTATCGTCTTGATTGGTTTTGCATAGGATAGATGCAGTGGAAATTTTTTGTAAAATTCAGAAAAAGTTCATACTTTTTTTCATTTAGCACTTGACATTATGGGTGGCAAGTGCTATCTTATGTATATGAATTAGCACTCGAATAGAGTGAGTGCTAACAAGCTGGAAGGAGGCGAAGGCAATGTCGTTGAATGAAAGAAAAATTCAAATATTACAGGCAATCATCAACGATTATATCGAAACGGCGGAGCCTGTCGGTTCCAGAACCATTGCCAAAAAATATAATCTTGGCATCAGTTCGGCAACCATCCGAAATGAAATGAGTGATTTGGAGGAAATGGGATTTATTTTACAGCCCCATGCTTCCTCCGGTCGAATTCCTTCGGATCTGGGTTACCGTTTGTATGTAGACCATTTGATGCAGAAAAAAGAGTTGGGTTCGGAAGAACAGCGGTACTTACAGAGCGTAATTGCAAGAAATGTAGGGCAAATTGATTATTTGCTGGAAGAAACTGCAAAGGCACTGTCAGCACTGACGAATTATACTACCATTATTTCCGAACCGGTCAGTCGGCGTACCCGCATTAAGCAAATCCGTCTGCTGCCATTGGACAGTACGGCAGTGCTGCTGGTGATTGCCACAGAAGATAATTTTATCAAGAATCATGTCATTCAGATGGGAGAAGCGCCGGAAGAAGAACGGATTTTTGATATTGGGCTGTGTTTGAACCAAGTGCTTCAGGGATATTCCTTACAGGATATTGATACCAGCGTGATTAACCGCCTGCGGACAGAATTATATGAATATCGAGAGATGGTACCGCATATCCTGAAGGCAATCGAAAGTACGATGCGTTCTGCCGAAAAGGTGCAGGTGCATATGAGCGGCACCAAAAACATACTGGCTTTTCCAGAATTTTCCGACATACAGAAAGCAAAATCTTTGTTTCAGACGTTGGAGGAAAAGGATGTGTTGGTGACATTGCTGGAAAGCGGACAGTCTAATGATATTCAAATTTTGATTGGCAGCGAAAACAGCGTGCAGGGAATGAAAAACTGCAGCGTGATTACAGCAACCTACAAAATGAGTGATGACACCCGCGGAACCATCGGTATTGTAGGTCCGACGCGTATGGACTATTCCCAAGTAGTTTCTGTACTGCACGGTATGGTCAGCAATATGGAAAAAGTGTTGAAAAATCTTGCCGATGGCAATCAAAATACCTAGAGAAAAGAGGGGCAGATGTGGAAGAGAAAAATTTGAATGAAGCAAATTTGAACGAAGAAAATCTGCAGGAAGCGGAAGAACAGTTAGAGATACAGACGCAGACAGAGTTGTCAGAAGCCACAGAAACAGAAGAAGTGGATGAAGCGGCGGCAAAGATCGCGGAACTGGAACAAAAAGCGGCAGAGCATTTAGATCAATATCAGAGATGCCTCGCAGAGTTTGATAATTTCAGGAAGCGGACCGCGAAAGAAAAAGCAAGTATGTATGATGACGGTGTGCGTGATACGGTAGAAAAACTGCTTTCTGTCGTAGATAATCTGGAACGTGCTGTAGCGGCGCAGGAAGGCAAGGATGCTGAGGATGCGTTTTTCAAAGGCGTGCAAATGACTCTGAAGCAATTTCAGGAAATCCTGCACAGCATGGGTGTGGAAGAAATCAAAGCCATGGGAGAAAAATTCGATCCCAATCTCCATGCGGCAGTGGCACACGAGGACGATGAAGCATATGGCGAGAACGAAATCGTACTGGAAATGCTGAAGGGATATAAATATAAAGACAAAGTCATCCGCCATAGTATGGTGAAGGTGGCAAACTAAAACAGAAAACAGACAAAATGTTAGGAGGAAATAGATTATGGGTAAAATTATTGGTATTGACTTGGGAACAACAAACTCTTGTGTGGCAGTGATGGAAGGCGGTCAGCCTGTGGTTATTGTAAACAGCGACGGTGCGAGAACCACTCCTTCTGTGGTTGGTTTTGCGAAAAACGGAGAACGTCTGATTGGAGAAACCGCAAAACGGCAGGCAATTACAAATCCGGACAACACCATCAGCTCCATCAAACGGCACATGGGTGAAAATTATAAAGTAAATATTGAAGGGAAAAGCTATTCTCCGCAGGAAATTTCCGCAATGATTCTGCAAAAACTGAAAGCAGATGCAGAAAGTTATTTGGGAGAAACCGTTTCCGAAGCAGTGATTACCGTACCTGCATACTTCAATGACGCACAGCGTCAGGCAACAAAGGATGCGGGGCGTATCGCAGGACTGGATGTGAAACGGATCATCAACGAACCCACATCCGCAGCGCTGGCGTATGGTCTGGATAACGAAAGCGAACAGAAAATCATGGTTTACGACCTGGGCGGCGGTACCTTCGACGTTTCCATTATTGAAATCGGCGGCGGCGTCATTGAAGTACTGTCTACCAACGGGAATACCCATCTGGGCGGCGATGACTTCGACCAGAGAGTGATTGATTATCTGGTGTCCGAATTCAAAAAAGCAGAGGGCATGGATTTGTCCAAAGATAAAATGGCAATGCAGCGTTTGAAAGAAGCGGCAGAAAAAGCGAAAAAAGAACTTTCCACAGTAACCACAACAAACATTAATCTGCCGTTCATTACGATGAATCAGGATGGTCCCAAACATTTGGATGTTACACTGAGCAGAGCAAAATTTGACGAATTAACCGCAGACCTGGTAGATGGTACGATGGGTCCTGTTCGTCAGGCATTGGCAGATGCAGGGCTGTCTGCAAGCGATATTGACAAAGTACTGCTGGTAGGCGGTTCCACTAGAATCCCTGCGGTACAGGATGCGGTAAAGAAATATACTGGCAAAGACCCGTTCAAAGGGATCAACCCAGATGAATGTGTCGCAGTTGGTGCAGCCATCCAGGGCGGGAAGCTGGCAGGCGACGCCGGTGCAGGCAGCGTATTGCTGCTGGATGTAACACCGTTGTCCCTGGGAATTGAAACTCTGGGCGGTGTAGCAACCAAACTGATTGACAGAAACACTACCATTCCGACGAATAAAAAACAGATCTTTTCTACGGCAGAAGATAACCAGACTGCAGTGGATATCCATGTGGTACAGGGAGAAAGACCATTGGCAAAAGACAATAAAACATTGGGACAGTTCAAACTGGACGGGATTGCACCTGCAAGACGCGGTGTGCCTCAGATTGAGGTTACGTTTGATATCGACGCCAATGGTATCGTAAATGTATCCGCAAAAGATCTGGGTACTGGTAAAGAACAGCATATCACCATCACCGCAGGTTCCAACCTGTCGGAAGAAGAAATTGACAGAGCGGTGAAAGAAGCAGAGCAGTTTGCAGAACAGGACAGAAAGAGAAAAGAAGCCATTGATGCAAAGAATGAGGCGGATTCTCTGATTTTCCAGACAGAAAAAGCGCTGGGTGAGTTGGAAGGCAAATTGGCAGACGATGAAAAAGCAGCTGTAGAAGGCGCATTGAACAGTCTGAAAGATACCATTAAAGATATGCAGCCGGAAACTATGACAGAAACCGATGTCGCAAATGTAAAATCCGCAACAGAAGCACTGACACAGGAATTCTACAAAATTTCCGAAAAGCTGTATCAGCAGGCACAGCAGGCACAGGGCGGTGACGGTGCAACCGGCGGCGATCCAAATGTGGTTGACGGCGAAGGCAAAGAGCTGTAAAATATAAGAATTGCGGAAAAACAAAGGCAAGGGGCGGGAATCTCCCGACCCTGCTTTTGCCGTTCTCGGTTCTTTTTCCAGTAAATAAAGGTGGTGAGGAAGTTGGCAAATAAAAGAGATTATTATGAGGTACTGGGAGTACAAAAAGGTGCGTCTGAGGCAGAGCTGAAAAAGGCATATCGAAAAATGGCGGTAAAGTACCATCCAGACCAGAATCCCGGAGATAAAGAGGCGGAAGAAAAGTTTAAGGAAGTCAACGAAGCTTATGAAGTGCTGAGTAATCCCGAAAAACGTGCGCAATATGACCAGTTTGGTCATGCTGCTTTTGAGCAAGGCGGTATGGGCGGCGGCGGTTTCTACAGCGGCGGCTTCGAAGGATTCGACATGGGTGATTTGGGCGATATTTTTGGCAGCATGTTTGGTTTTGGCGATGGTTCTGCTAGAAGAAATGGACCCAGACGCGGCAGAGATATCAATGTCAGCATTCAATTGACGTTTGAGGAAGCGATTTTCGGTTGTACCAAAGAAATTTCCGTAGCAGTCACAGACGAGTGTGAAACCTGTCATGGCACTGGCGCAAAACCTGGAACCCATGCAGAAAGCTGTACCAAGTGTAACGGTACCGGTCAGGAACGGTTTGTACAGCAGTCCATGTTCGGTGCAGTGACCTCCGTGCGGACTTGTTCTGCCTGCCATGGAACAGGAAAAATCATCAAAGACCCTTGTACCGCTTGCCGTGGTACCGGCAGAGTGAAGAAAACCAAAAAGTACGAAGTGAAAGTACCAAAAGGAATCGACAATGGTCAGACCATCCGGCTTGCAAACAAAGGAGAGTTGGGAGAAAATGGTGGTGGCTACGGCGATCTGTTGGTAACGATTTATGTACAGCCCAATCGTGTGTTTGTACGGAAAGGTTTTGATATCTATTGCGATGTGCCGATTACCTTTGTTCAAGCAGCATTAGGTGGCGAGATTGTGATCAAAACCATTGACGGAGAACAGAAATATACCATTAAGCCCGGTACACAGCCGGATACGGTGGTGACGCTGCGCGGTGTTGGCGTACCAAACCTGCGGAATCCAAAAGTGAGAGGGAATCAAATTGTGACACTGAAAGTGAAGATACCAACGGATTTGAGCGAGCGTCAGAAAGATCTGCTGCGGCAGTTTTATGGTGATGCCCCGGCGGGGGCGGCGAAGTCCGAAGCTACAGCAGCTCCGGAGGAAGAAAAGAAAAGTTTTGGTGAAAAAGTCCGGGATTTTTTCGAAAAATAATCCGATGGACAGGGAAAGCGGCGGAATAAAAGGCAAACGTGCCGAGCGATTGCCGCAGTCCATGGGAAAGAAAAAAGTACAAAGTTTCCTGCATAGTAGCGTGGAAATTTTGTACTTTTTTTGCTGGGATGGAAATCATAGAAAACTGGATGTCTGTTATCATAGGAAACCCCATGAGATCCTTGCACAGCGATAGGAGGTCAGGGATCGGTTCTTGGATAGGATGACATTCTTTTTTTCGTTACAGCGGTAATGTTCCATTTTTTTCAGCTCTTAAATTGGAATATTTCACAAGCGTGGTTACAGTTTTTGGGAAGGTGCAGCTGCTTAGATGATCAAATGTGGTGGTTCTATGTTTGGGGCGCTGTAAAACAAACGCTGCAAAATACCAAGACCATTTGCCAATTCTTCCGAAGTTTCCGGAGAGGAGAGTGCGACGCGCAGATATTGCTGAGGATCGTCTTTTCCCACCAAAAAACGCTGAGAATGGCAGACGCGAATGCCGTGACGCAGTGCCAGTGATTCAAAATCGGTATGCGAATAGACAGAAGGCAGTGGCAACCATACAGAAAAACCAACGTTTTGGGGCGTATCCGCAGGGAAGAATCGACGGCAAATTTCTGCGCGGTGCTGAGATTCTACTGCTTTTTTTTGCAGAATACTGTCTGCGGCACCGCTGTAAATCAATTCACCGGCAGTTTCGCTGTTCCAAGAAGGGGTTTTGACATTGACATTATAAATGCCGCGCTGCATGGCATCTGCAAAGCGTTTGGGGTATGCGACATAGGCAACGCGCAGCCCGGAACAGAGGGACTTGGACAAACTGGAGATATAGAACGTGCAATCCGGTACATAATACGCCAAGGGTGGTATCGTATCTGGAGTTAAAAAGGCGTAAATATCATCCTCGATCAAGGTCAAATGATACTGGCGGATGATGGAGGCAATTTCTTGTTTTCGTGTAGTGGACATGGTAATGCCGACAGGATTGCTGAAGGTCGGAATCAAATAAATACCACGCAAATGATGCAGTCGACATTGTGTCTCCAATTCTTCTGGAACCATGCCATCTGTGTCGTTGGAAATGGGAATCAACTGAATATGCATCATGTTTGCCAATTCAATAAAATTGGAATAAGTATAATGATCGGTTGCGATTTTATCACCTGCCTGAAACAGAGAAAGCAGGGCAATGGTCAATGCATTTTGTGAACCGGACGTAATGGCGATTTGATCAGCAGGGAGATCCAGACCGAACCGTTCCAACCATTTTTTACCTGCGCTGCGTTGATAAGGGGAACCTAGTGGGTTGCTATAATCCAGAAAATCGATGCTGTTGTTGCGGGTGAGTACAGTGCGCATAACGTCTAATGTATCCTGATTGAATTGATCCAATGCCTTGATGATTCCCATTTCGATGATCGTTTGCTCCTTGGTTCCGTCTGCAATGGCGATGGAAGCAGCAGCGTTTGGTGATACAAAGGTACCTTTGCCGGTAATGGCATATAAAAGCCCGCGCCGTTCACACAGTTGGAAGGTACGGGTGATGGTACTGAGGTTTAAGTCTAAAAAATCTGCCAATTCCCGTTGTGGCGGCAGTTTGGTATGGGGCGGCAGGGCGCCGGAAAGAATATCCTGTTCCAGCAGATGTGCCAGAGAGCGATATAAGGGGGTAGAGAGCGCCGCACGATCCGGTTTCCAGGACATGGGATATTGATCAAATGAGTTTACTGGCATTGCGGTCATCCTTTCTATCAAGAAAATCAAATTGTCTTGCATACAATTTTGTTGTTGTATGGAAAAATGATTCGGTTTATAATCATATTATAAAGGATTGTATGGGAAATGCAAGACAAAGGAGGAAGGAATATGCGTTATTATGTAGTAGATGCGTTTGCAAAACAGGTATTTGGCGGCAATCCCGCCGGTGTTTGTGTATTGGAGCAGCCGTTGGAAGCGGAAAGCATGCAGCAAATTGCTTCGGAAAACAATTTATCGGAAACCGCTTTTGTCTATAAACGAGAAGCAGGAAAATACGATTTGAGATGGTTTACACCAAAAGCGGAAATTGATCTGTGTGGACACGCAACATTGGGTACTGCATATGTGATTGCTCATTTTGTGGATCCAGATGTAGAAAAGATGGAATTTGATACATGCAGTGGGATTTTGACAGTGGTGAAAAAAGGAGAACTGTTGGAGATGGATTTCCCCAGCCGTATGCCAGAAGAAATTCCAGTAACGGAGGAAATGGTACAGGCGTTGGGTGGTCAAAAAATCAAAGCTGCGTATTTGTCCAGAGATTTGATTTTGGAATTGGAGGATATGGAAGCGGTACAGCAAGTGACACCGGATTTTGCGCGTGTACTGGCGTTAAAAGATGGTCTGGGCTGTGTGGTAACAGCGCAGGGAAAAGACTGTGATTTCGTTTCTCGCTGTTTCTTCCCCAAACTGGGTGTCAATGAAGACCCGGTGACCGGCAGTGCACATAGCAGTCTGATTCCATTTTGGGCAAAGCGTCTGCAAAAGACAGAAATGACGGCGGAACAACTTTCTGCAAGAGGCGGTGTGCTGGTGGTTGCAGATTGCGGTGAGCGGGTAAGTATTGCAGGAAGCGCGGTGCTGTATTTACAGGGAACGCTGGAAGTATGAGAGCGGCGAATGGTGTATCCACAAAACATTTCGTGTAAATAGTGAAAGCATAGAAAAAGATGGAATCACTGGAAGCTGCAGAAAATATATGGTGGCGAGAAAGACAAGGACAGGTTATGGGTTTGGCGATACTGCTGTTCTGTATGCCGAAGGATGAAAAAATAGTTGGCGAAATCAGCGGTACAGCTTCCGTGATATGGATGGTGGGAAAGCGGCAATAAAAATACGGAAAAAACAAGAAGAACAGGGGCAAGTATGATAACAAGTTTTATGCAAAAGATTGGAAGTGCCTTTTCAGGAGCAGAGAGGCATACGACCACAAAGCATAGAGGAAGGGAAAGCCAGCACCAATTTTGGTGCTGGTTGTTTTTATGTTCTTTTTGGAAAGAAGAAACTACATTATTGAAAAGATTGAAAAGCAACTCTGATTTCGATAAGAAAATTTTTGATTTCATATAGACGAAAAACGTCTATTATGATAAAATAGACGAAAATCGTCTATTAAGTGGGGTGGAAACGAATGGAGAAGCCAACAAAAAAGTATGCAATGTTAATTGCTGCAGCATATCGTCTGTTTGCTGTGCATGGATATGAAAAAACAACTGTGGATGAAATTTTGAAAGAATCAGGGATTTCAAAAGGATTGTTTTATCACCATTTTGCCAATAAAAAAGAACTGTTTTTATTCCTATATTTGCAGGCAGCAAAGGAAATTTCGGAAAAAACGCTTGCAATTTTTCAGGGAGAGCGCATGGACTTACTGATTTTTGCAAAAGAATATATGAAAATGCAGTTTTCGCTCAGTCAGGAAACACCTTATTTGTTCCTGTTTCTGAAAAGAGCAGAAGGAGAGAATATACTGGAAATTCAGGATATGATGCAGCATGTATTATTACATCGACATCGGTGGATGATGGAACAATTGGACTGGAATACTTTGCAAGAGGGGGTTACAAAAGAACAGGCAATTTCTTTGGTGACTTGGTTGGCGGAAGGATTTACCAATGAAATACTGGAGAAAGAGGAATGCTTTGGAGAGCAGACCTATCAGGCGTTTTGTGTTTATCTGGAACTGATAGCAAAGAGTATTTTTGTAAAAAAGGAGCATGAATAGGAGCATGAATAGGAAGAAAGCTTTGGTGATTTCTGGAACGAGTACCATTGGAACGGAAATGATAAAACAGATGCAGCAGAAATTCTCATCAATCATTGTGACAGGGAGAAACGCAGAAAAACTGGTAAAGGTACAATTACAGTTTCCGCAAATCAGAACAATACTTTTGGATGTGACACAGAATCCAATCGCTGTTTTGGAAGCAAACCAAAGATTGTGGGAAGATTTGGATTTTGTATTGATTTGCGCGGGAGATGGGGAAGTGAATCCATCTTTGGAACCGGAAGTAGAAGATCGTGTGATTGCAGTGAATGTCAATGGCTGTTCTGCTATTTTGGCATATTTTGTGCGTCTGTTTCAACAGAAAGATGCAGGACATATTGCAGTTATCACTTCGTTGGCAGGGATGCTGCCTAGTGGAGATGCTGCCAGTTATGCTGCAAGTAAGGCATTTCTGTCTCGTTATATTGCAGGTATACAGATACAGCTGAAGAAACAAAAAAGTCATGTGATTTTAACAGATATCCGTCCTGGATTGGTGAATACACCGATGGCGAAAGGGAAGAAACTATTTTGGGTAGCACCTGTAGAAAAAGCGGGAAAACAAATCTGTAGGCAGATGTATAGAAAAAAGAAACGAATTATTGTAACGAAACGTTGGAAAATGCTGTATGTATTATGTAGGTTGCTTCCTCTGGATATTTGAAAATATTCGCCCAAACAAAAAGCTCAGATTGTTATCTGAGCTTTTGATTGTTTTGGTTCATTCACTGTTTGCTATTGTAGATTCTTATCCTTTTTCTTTTGGTATTTCCTTCACAGGAGCCTGTGATTTTTCTTTTGTATGTTCTTTCGATTCTTCTTTTGTATCTGGATGGAAGAAAACTTAAACGCGCTCAACACCCAGCGTTACCGTTTCTCCGTTGATGTTCCATTCTTTGGTATATTCGCCGCCCTTACCCGCGACGACTTCTGTTGCCAGAACATCAGCGGAAATATCATTGGCAGCCAGAATATCTGCGATTTTTGTATTGCCGTCATGATAAACGCGAATCCGGTCGGTCACGTTGAAGTCGGCTTCTTTTCGCATGGTTTGTACTTTGCTGACGATTTCACGGACAAAGCCCTCTTCGATCAATTCCGGTGTCAGGTTGGTATCCAGAACAACGGTCAGCGTATTGTCCCCACTGGAAACAAAGCCGTCTTTTTCTGCCGTATCCACCAGGACGTCATCCATTTCCAGAACAACGGTTTCTCCTTCGATGGTCAAAGTTGCTTTGCCGTCCTGACGAAGGGTATTCATAAAGGAAACGCCGTCGACTTCTTTCAGCGCTGTGCCGATGGCAGGAACCAATTTGCCATATTTTTTGCCCAGCGTGCGCAGCTGTGGTTTGAAGGTATAAACAGTGAAGGGTTCCACATTGTCTGTAAAGGTGATTGCTTTTACATTCAATTCTTCTGTGATGATGTCACGATACAGAGCAGGTACCTCTTTGTCTGCTTTGACATACATCATTGCCAAAGGCTGACGGTTTTTCAGATTTGCTGCGTTTCTGGCTGCACGACCTTCCACAACCACTTTCAGAACGAAATCCATATTTTCTTCCAGTTCTTTATCGACCCATTCTGCATGGTACGCAGGCCAATCGCACAGATGCACGCTTTCAGGTGCAGAAGCATCTACGTTTTTCACCAGATTGCCATAGATTTCTTCTGTGATGAACGGTGTAAACGGTGCAGCCAGTTTTACCATGGTATCCAGAACAGTAAACAAAGTCATATAAGCATTGATCTTGTCCTGCTCCATGCCTTTTGCCCAGAAACGTTCCCGGCTTCTTCTGACATACCAGTTAGACAGCTCATCTACAAATTCTGCCATGGCTCTTGCAGGTTCTGTTAATTTATAGTGTTCCAAACAATCATCTACATATTTGTTCAGTGTCTGCAGTTTGGATAAGATCCATTTGTCCATCGGAGACAGTTTGTCGTACTCCAGTGTATGTTCGGTCGGATTAAACTGATCAATCTCCGCATACAGTACATAAAATGCGTAAGTGTTCCACAGCGTGCCCATGAATTTTCTCTGCATTTCGCTTACCGCTTCATCATAGTAGCGGCTGGGCAGCCAAGGCGCGCTGTTTGCATAGAAGTACCAGCGAACGGCATCAGCACCCTGTTTATTCAGTGCATCCCAAGGGTCAACCACGTTGCCTTTGTGTTTGGACATCTTTTGACCGTCTTTATCTTGTACATGACCAAGTACGATACAGTTTTTGAACGGTGCGCAGTCAAAGAGCAGTGTGCTGACTGCCACCAGTGTGTAGAACCAGCCTCTGGTCTGATCCACTGCTTCACTAATGAAATCGGCAGGGAAGTTTTCTTTGAAGATATCTTCATTTTCAAACGGATAATGCCACTGTGCGAACGGCATGGAGCCGCTGTCGAACCAGCAGTCGATGACTTCTGGTACTCTGGTCATCAGTTTGCCGCATTCGGGGCATGTGATGTGAACCGCATCGATAAATGGTTTGTGCAGTTCGATATCTTCCGGGCAGTCCGGAGACATTTCTTTTAATTCTGCAATGCTGCCGATGGTATGTCTGTGACCGCATTCACATTCCCAGATGGGCAGTGGAGTACCCCAATATCTTTCACGGGACAGACCCCAGTCGATGACATTTTCCAGGAAGTTGCCGAAACGACCTTCTTTGATATTGTCAGGATACCAGTTGATGGTACGGTTGTTACGCACCAGATTATCACGCAAAGCAGTCATTTTGATGAACCATGTGCTTCTTGCATAGTAGATCAGCGGCGTATCGCATCTCCAGCAGAACGGATAGTTATGTTCAAAAGGCAGAGCAGCGAACAGAGAGCCGTTTTCTTTCATATATTCGATGACTTTCGGGTCTGCGTCTTTGACGAACAGACCAGCGAAAGGACCAGTTTCTTTTGTCATATTGCCTGCGATATCCACATATTGGAAGAATGGCACTTCGTATTTTTTGCAGACGCGATAGTCATCTTCCCCAAATGCATAAGCGGAGTGAACGATACCAGTACCGTCGGTCAAAGTAACATAATCATCGCAGGTGATAAAGAACGCTTTGGGATCGTCCTGGATGAAGGGGAACAAAGGTTCATAGCGCATATATTCCATGTCCTGACCTTTCATGGTTTCCAAAACTTCATAATTACCTTCTCCGAGGACTTCGTCCAACAGGGCTTCTGCCATGATGACAGTATAATCCTGATAGGTTGCTCTTGCGTAAGTTTCTTTGCCATTTACTGTCAGAACAACGTTAGAAGGCAATGTCCAAGGGGTTGTGGTCCATGCCAGGAAATATTCATTTTCTTTGCCCGCAACCTTAAATTTTGCGATGACAGAAGTTTCTTTGACGTCCTTGTAGCCCTGTGCCACTTCGTGGGAAGAAAGCGCAGTACCGCAGCGCGGGCAGTAGGGCACGACCTTATGACCTTTGTACAGCAGTCCTTTGTCCCAGATTTGCTTCAGTGCCCACCATTCGGATTCGATATACTCGTTGTGGTAGGTAACATACGGATGATCCATATCTGCCCAGAATCCGACGCGGTCACTCATTGCACGCCATTCTTTTTCGTAGGTCCAAACACTTTCCTTACATTTTTTAATAAATGGTTCGATACCGTAGCTTTCGATCTGAGGTTTGCCGTCCAGACCAAGAACTTTTTCCACTTCCAGCTCTACCGGCAGACCATGAGTATCCCAACCGGCTTTTCTCAAAACTTTGTAGCCTTTCATGGTTTTATACCGGGGAATCAGGTCTTTTACGGCTCTGGTGATGATATGACCGATATGCGGTTTGCCGTTGGCGGTCGGAGGACCGTCATAGAATGTAAATACAGGGGCACCTTCTCTCGCTTTGATGCTTTTGCCGAAGATGTCATGGTCTTTCCAAAATTGTTCGGTCTGCACTTCTCTTTCCACGAAGTTCAGATTCGCAGGCACTTTGTCGTACATAAGCAATTCCTCCTTGTAATGGTTTTTCTTTTGCAGCACGGCGGTATATCAAAAAAACCCATTCGTCAACACAGGACGAATGGGTTCGCGGTACCACCTGATTTGACGGCAGAAAGCCGTCCTCTCTTGCGCCACCATGGATGGCGCGTCCCCTTAACGCGGGATACGGCAGAGTCTACTTGCCAAGCGTTCGGTCTGCCACTCGGGAGTGATTTTCTATCTTTTTCTTGCGACGGGATTCCACCATTTCCCGACTCTCTGGAAGCATGAACAAAAAAGATATACTCTCTCCGTCAAAGTGTTTTATCTATTCACGAGAGTATTATATATTGTGCCTAAAAATTTGTAAAGACTTTTTTGCACTTTTTCCCGCAAAAATAGCAAGTATGTTGTATACGTGCCGACAGTATACAATAAAAGCTGTAAACACATCTATATTTACAGAAAAAGATAGAAAATGAATGGATTTTGTATGCAGATTACAAAAAATGCTTCAAAAATTTGATTTTTTTGGAGAAGTTGTGTATAATCATGGTTACAGAAAAATAGGCGACAAAAAGGGAGAGCCGCCGGAAAGAAAAGGAGATAGCAATGGAAGGTAGAAATTTGGCGCTGCTGACGGATTTATATGAATTGACCATGATGCAGGGCTACTTTGAAACAGGTTCTGATCAAAAACAGGTGGTATTCGACTTGTTTTACAGAAAAAATCCCAGCGGGAATGGCTATGCCATTGCGGCGGGGTTGGAGCAAGCGATGGAGTATATTTGCAATCTGCGGTTTACGGAAGAAGACATTGCATATTTGGAAGGTCTGGGGTTGTTTTCTGCGGATTTTTTGGCGTATTTAAGAAAGTTCCGCTTTACCGGAGACATCTACGCCATTCCAGAAGGAACGGTGGTATTTCCGCAGGAACCGCTGATGCGCATTCAGGCGCCGATTGTACAGGCGCAGCTGGTGGAAACGGCGCTGCTCAATATCATCAATCATCAAAGTCTGATTGCAACAAAAGCGGCAAGAGTCATCTGGGCGGCACAGGGAGACCCTGTAATGGAATTTGGTCTGCGCCGCGCACAAGGACCGGATGCGGGAACGTGGGGCGCACGGGCGGCGGTCATTGGCGGCTGCTGCGGCACCAGTAATGTACTGACGGGGAAATTATTTGACGTGCCGGTGAAAGGCACCCATGCCCACAGCTGGGTAATGAGTTTTCCAGATGAGCTGACTGCATTTCGGGAATATGCCAGATTATTTCCAAATGCATGCTTGCTGCTGGTTGACACCTATAATACCTTGGAATCCGGTGTGCCCAATGCCATCCAGGTGTTCCGGGAAATGCGGGCAAAGGGGATGGAACTGAAGAATTATGGCATTCGTTTGGACAGCGGCGATTTGGCATATTTATCCAAGAAAGCGAAAGAAATGCTGGAAGAAGCCGGTTTCCCGGATGCAATTATCAGTGCGTCCAGTGATTTGGATGAGAATTTGATTGCCAGTCTGAAACTGCAAGGAGCAAAAATCAGTCTTTGGGGGGTAGGTACCAAACTGATTACCAGTGATGATTGTCCCGCATTTGGTGGTGTGTACAAGCTGGCGGCAGAAGAAGACGAAAATGGTGCGTTTGTTCCAAAAATCAAACTGTCCAACAATCCGGCAAAAGTAACCAATCCTGGAATTAAGAAAGTATTCCGGATTTATGACAAAAATACAGGAAAAATCAAAGCAGATCTCATTGCACTGGAAGAAGAAACCATTGATGAAACCAAGACGCTGGAAATTTATGATAGCAATGCGAAGTGGAAGAATATGCGTTTGCCCGGCGGCAGTTATACAGTCAGAGAATTGCTGATTCCGGTAATTCGCGATGGCGAACAGGTGTATGAAAGCCCTTCTGTGATGGAAATTCAAGCATACTGTGATAAAGAGAAAGCTTCCCTTTGGGACGAGCATCTGCGGCTGAATAATCCGCATATTGTGCCAGTGGACTTATCTGAAGGATTGATGGCGCTGAAGACAAAGCTGATAGAGGAAATGAGTAAAAAATAATCGGATATGATGATTGAGAAATGCAAAGAGATTTCCGTTCAGTAAATGCAGAACATTTTGGCGGAACGGTTACATGGACGCGTTCCGGTTGATTACTGCATTCTGGATAGCATGCATAGAGATGTGCGGCGTTTTTGCGGCAAAAACAAACAGGCATCGTGACAGAAAATTCTGAAACGGTGCCTGTCTGCATTTGAGGATGATGTCTGTTGTGGAGCACCCCAAGAGCCGTGCAGCCAGTAAGCGAGGTACGGGAATGAAACTGGTTGCATGGATGTGGAGGGCACATCAGACTTCAGTTGCGAAGAAGTTACTTTGCTTTTTCTGTGAAATCGGATTTTCCTACGCCGCATAATGGACATATCCAATCCTCTGGCAGCTTCTGCCATGGAGTTCCGGCAGGTATTCCGTGCTCCGGATCCCCCTTTGCCTCATCATAAATATAACCGCAGATTGTACATTCGTATTGCTTCATAGATGGATACACTCCTTTTCCTTTTTTGGATAGTGTGCACAGATGATTCGGATATGATACAATCAATACATTGTTTTTGCTGAGGATTTACCGCAGAATCTCCGGCAAAAAGCTTTTTGCTGCAAATTGTGCACCCAATCCAAGATAGTCAGAGATGGTTTGTCCGACGTCTGCAAAGGTCGTTCGGATGCCAAGTTCTACGCCTGCTTTAACATGGCTGCCATATACCAGCAGAGGGACATATTCCCGAGAATGATCCGTGCTGGGAGTAGTTGGATCACAACCATGGTCGGCGGTGAGAAAGAGGATATCTTCTTCGTGCATGGCTGCCAGAATTTGCGGTAATTTGCTGTCAAAGTATTCCAATGCTTTGGCATATCCCTCCACATCGTTACGATGTCCGTAAATCATATCTGTATCGACGAGATTGGTAAACAGAATGCCTTCAAAGGATTCTTGGAGATAGGAAATGGTTTTTTCAATCCCATCTGCATTATTGGTGGTATGGTCAGTGCGAGTCATACCGCGGTGTTCAAAGATATCTTCGATTTTTCCGACAGCGGTGACATTCATGCCTTTGGCTTTTGCCAAATCCAGTATTGTCATGCCGGTAGGTTCCAAAGAGAAATCTCTTCTGTTTTTGGTGCGGGTATATTGCCCATTGGCGCCAACAAATGGTCTGGCAATGACGCGGGCGACTCCGTAATCTCCGGTCAGCAGTTTTCTTGCGGTTTTGCAGATTTCATACAGTTTTTCCACAGGAATGACATCTTCGTGAGCGGCGATTTGAAATACGCTGTCAGCAGAGGTATAGACAATGGGGTATCCCGTCTGAACATGCAGATCTCCCAATTCCTGGATAATGACAGTGCCAGAAGCAGCGTAATTGCCCAGTGTTTTGGTGCCGATGGCGGCTTCAAAGCGCTGTATGATTTCTTCTGGAAATCCATTCTCTGTAAAGGTAGGAAACGGTTTTTCTGTAATAATGCCGGCGATTTCCCAATGTCCTGTCGTGGTATCTTTGCCAATGGACTTTTCTGCCATTTTACCATAAGCGCCTAAAGGGTGTTCGGTTTTACCCAAAAGAGCAATGTCTTTGCCTGGTATATTGCCAAGCCCCAGAGAAGTCAGATGCGGAAGGCTGGTTTCTGGTCTGGCTTTTTTGATATTGACTAATGTATTGCTTCCAACATCGCCAAAATCTGCTGCATCTGGCAGCTCGCCGATGCCGACGCTGTCTAATACGATAATGATCGCTCTTTTCAATACAATCGCTTCCTTTCTTATGCTCTGTCATTTGGTTGGGCAGATAGGATCTGTAAAATTAAAGGAGGGATATCTGGTCGGTTTGTGCTATAGGTGAAAGCAGTATCCATCCTATCGGCTGCTGCGCGGCATGTGTTTTTAGAAGCACTGTATAATGTTGCCAACGGCTCTCCTTTCTGAACGAAATCACCTAATCTTTTATGCATGATAATGCCTGCGCCAAAGTCCAAAGGTTGTTCTTTGTAAGCCCTGCCGGCACCGGTTTCTTGAGAGGCGCGTCCGATTTTTGCGGTATCCATCTGGGAAAGATATCCTGTGGTTTTTGCATGCACGGTCAGCGAAACCGGCGAGAGAGGCAACAGCTGCGTTTGAGAGAGGATGTCTGGATTGCCTCCCTGCTGGATCAGTAATTCACGGAATTTGGCGAGTCCTTCGCCGTTTTTGATTTGCTGCAGCAGCAGTTGCTTTGCTTCCTCTTCTGTCTGTGTCCGTCCAGCAAGCAACAGCATTTGTGCACCTAATGTGACGGACACATCCAATAAATCCCCGGCAGTTTCGCCTTTTAAGACATGAATGGCTTCCATGACTTCCAGGCTGTTGCCGATATACATACCCAATGGTTGCGCCATACTGCTGATGACAGCGGTTACTTTTCTGCCGACGTGTCTGCCCATCGCAACCATAGTCTTTGCCAATGCTTCTGCGTCCTGCTGTGTCTTCATAAAGGCGCCGCTGCCGCATTTGACGTCTAAGACAATGCCGTCTGCACCGGCGGCAATTTTTTTTGCCATAATACTGGCAGCAATCAGTGGTATGCTGTCCACGGTACCAGTGACGTCTCGCAGAGCATAAAGTTTTTTATCAGCTGGGGTCAAATTGTCTGTTTGACCCATTAAAACCAGCTTGCTTTTTTTGGCATAGGAAATGGCTTCAGATGCGGAAAGATCCACGCGAAATCCCGGAATAGATTCCAGTTTGTCGATGGTACCGCCAGAAAAGCCCAGCCCACGACCACTCATTTTGACAACGGGAACGCCGAGAGAAGCCACCAGCGGTGCTAAAATGAGTGTAGTGGTATCGGCAACACCGCCGGTGCTGTGTTTGTCAACTTTATATCCGTCGACAGTATGCAGATCAAACAATGCGCCGGAATGCGCCATTTCCATGGTGAGGGCTGCGGTTTCCTCTGCTGTCATGCCATTAAGCAGAATTGCCATCAGCAGTGCAGACGTTTGATAATCTGGAATAGCGCCGTCCGTTACGCCGCGTACGAAAAAGGAGATTTCTTCTTTGGAGAGCACTTGTTTGTCTCGTTTTTTGATGATGATATCCAGTATGTTCATAAAGTCCTCCATTCTGTTGTCAGAATATCCCAAAAATTCGTCGTTTATGCGCCAAAATGATGCGGAAAGCATGTGTGGCACCTTTCTGGGATTTATGGGAAAAACTAAGGAATTTCATGAAAGTATTATATCATAATACCAAGGAAGATACTAGATTTTTATGGAGTCAAAAGGGATTGTGCAAAGCAGGAGAGAGGCGTATACTGGAAACAGGAAAACGAGAGAAAAGAGGAATAGATATGAAGATACAATCTGTGACAATGGCATATTTTAGTCCGTGTGGTACGACCAAACAGGCAGTGTGCAGTATTGGAGCGGCATGGCACGGGCGTAAGCAGATGCAATGGGATATGACTCCGGTTACGGAGACAAAGACCCGGATACATTTACAGGAACAGGATTTACTGATAGTGGGAGTGCCGTCTTTTGGCGGCAGGGTGCCGATGACGGCATGGGAGCGGCTGAAACAGCTGACCGGGCATCAGACACCAGCAGTTGCTGTTGTGACATACGGCAACCGTGCATTTGACGATACACTAGTAGAGTTGCAGGATATGTTGCAGTCACAAGGATTTATGGTTGCAGCAGGCATCGCTGTGGTGGCGGAGCATTCTATCATGCATCAATTTGCGACTGGTCGTCCCAACGAGGAAGATTGTGCGCAGTTATGTGCGTTTGGTACTTTGATTTTGGAAAGATTGGAACAGATAGGCGTGCAGCCAGTCACGCTGCCGGGCAATCATCCGTATGTAGAGCGCCATGGCGGGGGATTGGTACCATTGGTGGAGCAGAGATGTACAGGCTGCGGCGCTTGTGCAGAACACTGTCCGACAGGAGCGATTTCCGTGGAACAGCCAATGCAAACGGATTCGATACGATGTATTTCCTGTATGGGCTGTATTGCGGTTTGTCCAGAGCAGGCAAGGTATTTGCCAGAGCAGGCAGTGAAGATGTTGTCTGAAAAATTAGGTGCAATCTGTTCGGTTCGGAAAGAAAATCAATTGTTTTTGCCAGAGCAGAGCAGTTGAACAAAAGGGATGGAAGAAAAAACAGTATTCAGCGAGGATCGTGGTTGCAGAAAAAGCGTTGAGAGCGGGATGAGATAGGAGAGGAGACAGCAGGATTGGACGGCAACAGAAAACGGTTGAAAATGCTTTGGATTTGTGAAATTCATTTGGAAAAAGCAGGATGAAAATGACGCCATACCAGCGGTGTATACAACTGCCTGTGGGTAAGTATTTTTATGCTTGATAATTTAGCATTAGAAAGCCCAGAATGGAAGAAACTTGATCCCAATACGAGACGAAAGGATTGGAGGTTCTCTCTGGAGGAGTCAGGGCGGATGCAAAACGAAAGATGCAAAACAAAAAAGAAAACGGATACAGAGAGTATCTCTCTGTATCCGTTTTTGTCAAATCTAGGGAGGTTTGATCTGATGTTGCTGATGTACAACAATGGAACAAATATTCCTGCTGCAATGAAGCAGATTCCTTCGATTTTGCAAAAATGAAAATGTTTTTTCGGATGTGAATGGATTCGATGCAGCTGGGATTAGGCATCTTTATGGATCAGATGGGTTTCGATGATCTCTGCTGCATCCTGCATACAGCCGGGACAGCTTCTGAGGACAACGCCTGTACCGATCCCTTTTAATTCGCTGCAAAGTGTGGATTGATTCTTTGCGGCAAATGCTTCACTCATAGGTTTGAAAGTATTATAGCAGTCTACTTTACTTTGAGGATGTTCCAGATTGGCATCGGAGACTTTTAAGCCCACCAAATAGGCCATTGCGGAAACAGCACCGCAGGTACCCATCACGCCCATACCACGACCAAAGCATTCTACGGCACGGAATGCATCTTTTTCATCTACACCGTATAAATCGCTGTAGGCACATGCGACTGCCTGGGCACAGTTGTATCCCTTCTTGTGATTTTCTTCTACACGTTTCATTCGTTCTGTCATAATCAATACTCCTTTCGTTTGAAAAATGATCGGAAAAAAGGATATCCCGGAGGATATCCTTTTATGATACCATAATTATAAGCCGTTTACCAGTCTGGTCAGAGAAGATTTCTTTCTTGCAGCGGCGTTTTTGTGGAAAATGCCTTTGATATAAGCTCTGTCAATGGCAGAAGTAGCGCCTTTCAGTGCAACGGCAGCACTTTCTTTGTCGCCTGCGTTGACAGCTACGATTACTTTTTTCATTGCTGTTTTTACCTGAGATTTAATCATTTTATTTCTCAATGTTTTTTTGTTGATTACTTTGATTCTCTTTTTTGCAGATTTGATATTAGCCAATTTGCTTTCCTCCTAAAAATACTTTTTGTGGTTTTCTCGTTTCGATATTTGGGGAATATCGCTTTTTCAACTACACATTAACCACCTTTTGAGGACGGTACTCCTCCGACACAATGCGGCAATCCAGGGTGTTTGACTGCCTGTGGTTAATTCAACACCATATATTCTACCCGATGATTTCGCATAAGTCAATGAATATCTTTCAAAACTGCGGAAAAAATAAGGAAAAAACGGAGAGACGGTGGAAATATGAATCACGGACAGACACAAGAGAGAAAGAAATTTTCCGTACGTACGGATTTGGCGATTGAAGCACGGGAGATGGTCAGAAAGCGACAACAGCAGGAAGGGGAACCGGATGGAATTGCGGTACAAACCAAACAGACAGAACATTATCACCTGACACAGGTTCGCATTTTGACGGAGGAAGGAAGCAAGACGATGGGAAAGCCGATCGGCACATATATTACATTGGAAGCACAAAAGCTGAAAGAAAATGATACGGTCAGTCATGAAGCGATCATTCGGGCATTGGCGCAGGAACTGCAGAAACTGCTGCGGGTAAGCCGTCCGCAGACGGTATTGGTTGTAGGCTTGGGAAACTGGAATATTACGCCAGATGCATTGGGTCCAAAAGTGGTGTCCAGAATACTGGTTACACGCCATCTGCAGGAAACATTGCCGCAGGAAATGATGAATAATGTACGCCCGGTGGCGGCGGTCAGCCCAGGAGTGATGGGGATTACAGGGATTGAAACAGGTGAAATTGTCAAAGGTATTGTGGAAAGAATGCATCCGGATCTCATTATTGCTATTGATGCATTGGCGGCGAGAAAAACCAGCCGAATCAATGCTACGATACAGCTTTCTGATACAGGATTGGCGCCGGGAGCCGGGGTGGGCAATAAACGAAAAATGCTCAATGAGGAAACGCTGGGTGTGCCAGTGATTGCCATTGGGGTACCGACTGTGGTAGATGCGGCTACGCTGGTGAATGATACCATGGATCGCATGCTAGCAGAAATGCGCAGTCAGACAGACAAACAAACACCCTTTTATCAGATGCTGCAGGAGATGGAACAGGAAGAAAAATATGAGCTGATTGCAGAACTGCTGACACCGTACGCGGAAAATATGTTTGTGACACCTAAGGAAGTGGATGCTGTGGTAGACCGTTTGGCACATATCATAGCTAGTGCAATGAATATCGCATTGCAGCCGGAAATTACACTGGAGGATATGCATCGATATTCTTGGTAAAAAAACGTAATGGAAAAGAGAGAAATGGGGGAACAAATTCTTAATTTTTTCGTCATAAAAAGAAAAGATAGAAAAACACCGGTATTTTCCAGCGTAAAGGAGCCGTAGAATCGGCGGTTTTCTTGCATTTTCAGTAATTTTGTAGTATAATCTTGATGATTATTATGTAGAAAAAAAGGAGAATTCCCATGGAAGAAACTGCAATCGTATTGATGCTGAAAGAACAGGAAACCGGCTTTTTGACAAAAGAATTGGGATGCTATACCGTGGTGGGCAATCCGGCATTGCTGTATCAGATTTATGCGGAAGAAACGGAACACGGAATTGTAGTGCACATGGGGCTGACCTGTGAGAAGGAAACGCAAGATTGGGAATATGAAGCGATTTTTGATTATTATGACACAGAAGCGTTGGCGGAATGGACGGATCAGGTTGTAGAAGAGGAAGGACATTGGAATCCGGTTTGGTTTGCGATGTTTCCGTTTTTGCAGGAAGAGGAAGAGATGAAACGGCGTATGGAAGATATTTTACAGGCACATGCGTTGGAACTGCAGTCGGTGTATGAGGCGATTGTGGACAAAAAGGATGATTACTGTGAATAAAAAAAGATTCAAATTTGTCTGCTTGCTGGCAAGCATTTGCGTCTGTTTGGTCAGCGGCTGTCACTTTGGAGAAGAACAAACGGAGCCGCCTCAGGAAGAGATGACAGATACACGAGAGGATTTGGCAGCAACAGATACACCTGCAGATACTACAGAGCAGGATAGTCAGAAAGAAACAACAGTGGGGGCGCCGGTAGAGGATACGCAGGGCAGCATTGTCCCCAATGTACATACGGAACAGGAAAGTGAAAGTCAGAAAACGACTGCTGTCTCCAAGCCGGAACCGGTTGCGGATCGTGACAGCAAACCGTTTTGGCAGAGTGAAAATACGGTGCAGCTAAATAACTTAAAATCAGTAGCGACGGCGGCACAAAATGCGTATCAGGATTTGGGCAGCAAATTAAGCTGGATCAGCAAAAACGGGAAGCTGTATGCATATACTGCCGGTCAGAATATTACAACGGATACGCTGGTGAACAACGGGTATTTGGAAAGCGGTTTGGCAGCTTCCGATTATGAGATTTTGCTGGTAGACGGCAGAGATGTAGCGGCTTACAGCGGTGCGGAAGTACCGGCGGAAAGCATGGAATTGTGTATCTTTGCTGTAACCAGACAATCAGACGGTTCTTGCCTGCTGGCAACGGCGGCGGGACGTGCCGGACAAATTTCCTATGTAGATTATACCAGGCTGTTGGGGCAGTACAATCAAAATCATGGTACTATGGGACGGTTATCTTCTGCTTCCGCGGAGTACAGCCGCATTCTGAATTTTGTGGGATTATATGAAGGCAAGCTGGAAGATTATTTTGTGCGGGAAATCCGCAAAGATAATAAATATGCTTTGGTGACATTTTCTGACAGAAAAAACACTTCTAATGTCAAACAGCATATTTTGCGCAATGACAATAATTTCTGGGAAGTGGTATACACCAATCTGCAAAATGTATACTATCCTGTTTACAATGTGAACCGCGCGCTTCCAGATTTTAATCTGGAATTGTTAACCGATTATAATTTGGCGTCTTGGAAGAATTACATTGTCCGCAGAGATTCCAGTCTGGTTAATGCTATGATTTCCAAACGATTGATTACGGATGAGAGTCAGATTACCTATCAGTGTGGAACCGATCATTATTTTTATCTGGTGCTGGAAAGCGGTGCAAGATATGTCGCTTATAAAATTGACGGGGTATGGCAGATTACGCATGTCAACAGTGACTATGAAGCCAAGAATTTTATTTCTGCCCGTACCGGACAGGATTACGGTTTCATTATATTGGACGATTGATATTGCGCGATGCAATGCAATAGAGCGGCAGGTTGCCTGAAGAAGGCAGGCTGCCGTCTTTTGTATTTTGGCAGGGAAAGGAGCAGGAGTGGAATGAAAAAAACAGAGGTGGTAAAGACAAATGCTATGCGGCAGTTGGATACGGCAGGCATTGCATATCGAACGGTGTCTTATGAATATGACGAACAAAATCTTTCTGGACTGCATGCGGCAGAACAAGTGGGAATACCGGCAGAGCAGGTATTTAAGACATTGGTGACACGAGGAGACAAAACAGGGATACTGGTATTTTGTATTCCGGTGGATATGGAATTGGATTTGAAAAAGGCGGCGGCAGTTTCTGGGAATAAAAAAGTGGAAATGACGCATGTTAAAGAATTGCTTGGGCTGACTGGTTATGTACGCGGCGGATGTTCCCCGATTGGGATGAAAAAGAAGTATCCGACGTATATCGATGAGACGGCGATTTTATTTGAAGAAATTGCAGTCAGCGCAGGAATGCGCGGCGAACAGATTTTGCTGCATCCAGAGGATTTGATTGCATTTGTGAATGCGAAGGAAGTGGATGTGACGAAAGAACCAACAGAGGATGAAAGCTCTTGATCAAAAAGCATCGTGGGATATGAAAATATGGCGATTGGTGCTGAAAGCATACAGAAGGATAGTGTATCTATGAAGAGGATTTTGGGGCGGACAGTCGGAAAAAAGGAGGATGAGAAAAAAGATTCAGATGCGTTGACCTTGATGGAGAAGGGGGCGCAGGCAGTGGCATGCATACGGTAATGGATGGTGCACAGAAACGTTGGGCGGTACAGGCGGTTCTGTGCTTCTTGTATGTGAATAGACGGTCTGGAGCATAGACAGAAAATTTTTTCCTTTGATGCTGATGTTAAGAGTGGATAGGAAGGATATATTTTTTGTCCAGGAAATGTTCAAACCGCTCGGTAAGGAGCGGTTTGGCTGAGATATCGCAAGAGCGGGAAATCTTGCGGCGAATAGAAAGCAATTTTGACATTGGCATTAAGAGGTTTTTTGTCGGTCGATCAGTCGCGCGACATCTAATTTGCTGAGCAATGCTGCGCCAAAAATCAATGCACAACCCAATATAATTTTTGGAGTGATGGTTTCCTGCAAGAATAATGCAGAAAAGAGAAATCCAAACAATGATTCCATGGAAATGAGTATAGAAGCAGCCGTTTCGCTGGTATAGCGCTGGGCAACGTTTTGGATTGTAAACGCAACGACAGTATTCAGCACAGTCAGATACAGCAGGCTGTACAGTGTCAATGGGCTACAGGAAGTAGGGACACCGTCAGTGATATATGTGAAGATAGATGCCAAAATGCCGGCTGACAAAAATTGGAAAAAAGAAAGCTGTATTGGATTTTCCTTACGGCTGAACGCGCCGACAACAATGATTTGCAGTGCAAACAGGAAGGCATATCCGATAGACAATGCATCGCCAAGCCCAATGGTGAGCGCTTCGTTCAGGCTGATACAGCCAACGCCGATTAAAATCAAAAGCGCTGCGAAAATGTCCTTGGGTTGTATGCGCTTTTTGAGGAAAAATCTGGCTAAAAAAGGAACGAACATAACATAGGATGCTAATAAAAATGCCTGTTTGCCGGCTGTGGTGTGGTGCAGCCCAACTAGTTGCACGGATAAGCCGATGAATTGCAAGACGCCCAACAACACGCCTTTTTGCATTACGGATAGATTGCTGTGACGCAGGGTGCGGAAAAACAGAATACCCACCAACACAGCAGCACCAAGAAAACGAAAGGCAAGGATGGCAAACGGAGCATATTCTTCCAAGGCATATTTCCCCGCCAAAAATCCACCGCCCCAGATGGCAGCAGCAAGCAAAAGCCCGCAGTTTGCAAGCAAAGACTGTTGTTTTTGCGACATGACAAAATTCCTCCTTTTTTGCTTTTGGTGAAGTATAGCATGAAACGAAGAAAGATACAACAAATTTAACAAAATTAAATATGTTGAAAAAAATTCTGTTTTTTTATACAATATGGAGGAGGTGAGGAAAGATGTATCGCACGCAGATTGGAGAAAAAATGGCAGATTATCGGCGGAAGAATGGCTTGACCTTGCGAGAATTTTCCCAGCAGACGAATTTGAGTACTGCTTTGCTCAGTCAGTTGGAGCGCAACATTGGAAATCCAACCTTAGGTATTTTATCGGCATTGGCAGAAGCGATGGGTATGACGGTTTCAGAATTGGTGGAGCAGAAGGTGGAAAACAGCGAAATGATCCTGCGCAGAGAGCAGAGGAAAACCATTGTGATGCATCAGGGGCAAGCCATGTATGATATACTGGCGTGCGATACCTGTCACGCCAATTTGGAACTGCTGTTGTTAACGCTGGAAGCTGGAGCTGAAACAGCAAATGGATATTCGAGCCATGTACAGGCGGAAGAAGTGGCATATATATTGCAGGGAGAAGTGACCATTGATGTAGATGGCGAGCGATTTGTACTGCGGGAAGAAGACACCATGCGAATATTGCCGGGAAGAAAGCATTGTTTATGGAATCACACGGAGCGGGAAGGGAAAATATTATTTGTGAAAAGCAGAGTATAACAACAGCGGAAAATCTATCAGATTTTCCGCTGTTGTTTTGGATATCATCTAAGAAATTCGATCAGCAGTTTGTGTAAGTTCGCCTGCAAAATCAAAGAGATTGAAAAGAGCAATTTTTTTTGGAGGCATTCCGTTGTCGTATCCAAACACCCGATTGAGAGAGCGCTGGATATAAGCAATGATTTGGGGGATATTTGTAAAGAGGCGATTCCTCTGAGACATTACCGTTTTAACGTTGAGGGACATAGAGCGGATCGCTGGTACTGCAGATCACACCGTCTTTGACAGAAGCTACGCGGATATAATATCCGTTAGAGCCGGGCAGGGAAACCCCAAAGGCATAGGGATAATTCCAATACCAATTTTGGTTGTGCAAAGCGGTGTTGGTCATTTGCTGATAAGTACCGCCTTCTTGCGATGCAATATAAATATAGTAATAATCCGCACCATAAACAGGTTCCCAAGTAAAATAATCATAACCATTCTGGCTGGTATACGATACATTTCTGGGTGCACCCGGTGTATATGCATAGTTTTTCATGCCGTTTAGTGGCAAAGACATGGTTTGATGCACTGCCAGTACTTTTTGGATGGGAATGGCGAAATATTGTTCTTCGCTGTAAGCGGAACACATGCCGATGACTTCTCCATCAGCGTTAAATAATCCGCCTCCACTGCTTCCGTGCTGTATGGGTGCTGTCATGGAAATGATATCTTGAGTAAAACCGTTGATGGAGCCGGTTGTGGAAACGTTGCGGTTGCCGTTCGGCGCACTGACGGTTGTTACGGTTTCTCCAGCTACAATGTCTGTACAAGGGATCACGGGATGCAAATCGGTTTTGTCTATTTTCAGCAGCGCAATATCCGCTTGTGGATCCATTCCAACTACTGTAATCGCTCCTTGATAGATGGTATTATTTCGGAAAATGATCTGAGCAGTAGACGCTTGTTCAATGACGTGGTAATTGGTGGCAATCAAGCCGTCTGCAGAGAGAATAATACCGCTGCCTTGTATTTTATTTGTCTGGATATAAACTACCGAATCTGCCATTGTATATGCAGGTTGTGCCGGAGCATCATTGGTCTTGAGAACCACAGTATACGTATCCGCCTGCCATGTGATGGATGCACCACTATAATCTGCAAGAAAGCGCAAAGGAACCATCGTAATATCATCCATGATACGAGGGGCGGCATCCAGTACGACTTGCTCTTGATTGACGGTGGCATAAGAATGGTTGATGGTGAAATCAATGGAAGAATCCGTATCGGTAAGATGTATGCTGTGGTCAGCCTCGTTCCAAATAACGGTATATCCCAATGGTTCCATAATATCCCGCAGAGGAACCAAAACCCGATTATTTTCAATGACAGGCGTTTTACGGCAGGTCAATGGATTTCCATCCAGCAGAACGGTTACGGTCTGAGCCGAAACCAAACTGCAAAACAGCAGGCTGCACAAGATTGTCAATAAAGCGATGCGCAGAATTTGCTTCACGAATACCACTTCCTTTCTGTGTCTCAGTATAGCATAGTATGCCAAAAAGAAAAGGGCATTTCCCAAAAAGAAACAAAACTGTAACGATTTTCTTTGCATGCGATTGCGGAAATGGCAAAGTACGAAAAAAGTTTACAGAACTGATCTTACAGATGAGAAGGAAAAAAACAAAAAAAGGGGACAAATAATCATGAAAGAAAAAGCAGAGAGGGGATTGGTCAGAAATATTTTGCTTTTCTAGGAAGGCTATGCTATGATGATAGCGTATTGGAGGTTTTGAGAAATGTTTCAAAGAATATCAACAAAAGAAGCGTTTGAGCAGGTTTATCCGATTTTGGCAGAGGCATTTCCGGTGACAGAACTGCGGACAAAAGAAAAACAGATGGCATTATTGAAAAAGGAAGCGTATCGTTTGTTTGCGGTGCTGGATGACCAAAAAGAAGTATGTGGTGTGATTGCGGCATGGGAGTTGGCAGATGATTTTTTGTATATGGAGCATTTTGCTATCCTGCCTCAAAAACGCAACGGCGGGTTTGGTGGAAAGGTATTGGATTGCTTTACAGATTGGTACCGGAAACCCATTGTACTGGAAGTGGAGGTGCCAAATGACGATCTAACCAGACGGCGGGTAGGATTCTATCAAAGACATGGATTTATTTATCATGAGTATCCTTATTTACAGCCGCCGATGCGGGAAGGACAGGACTTTGTACCATTGCGATTGATGACAAAACCAAACCCCATCGATCAGGCGACGTATGAACGCTGCCGTTGTTTGATTTATCGGGAAGTATATCAATATTATGCAGATGATGCATGCAGAATTCACAAAAAATAATGTGCAATCTGCATGAAATGCATGCATTTTTTGCGGAATGCGTTTGGTGAAACTGGATAAACATAGGAATAGTGAAAAAAAGATGAGAAAAAAAAAGAGGGTTTTTCTATCGAGTGGAGAATACTAGAGAACATAAAGCAGGATGCTTTACTGCGAATCATTTGAAAATGACGAAAAGGTATATCACCAACAAATGAAGGGGGAGATTGCGATGGTTCAGATTCTTGCAGGCGAAAAAGGTGAAGGTAAAACAAAGAGACTCATTGCAATGGCAAATGAAGCGGGAAAATCCGCAAACGGCAACGTTGTGTTTGTAGACGATGATAACAGCCGGATGTATGATTTGCATTATAGCGTACGTTTTGTAGATACGCCAAAGTTTATTATGGAAGACCCTCAGGTTTTCCGTGGATTTTTGTGTGGTATCCTTTCTCAGAATAGCGATATTGAAAAGATTTATATTGACGGTCTGAATCATATTGTGGATAAAATCAGTGATGCGGATTTTGTAGGATTCCTTCAGGAATTGGAACAGATTTCCAAAGACGCAGAAACAGATTTGATCATGATCATCAGCCGGAAATCGGAATTGCTTCCGCAGGATGTACAAAAATATTTGGTTTAAGAAGATATCATGGCGGAAAAGTCCTTGAGACTTAGAGGCATCCATATGAAAAACAAAAACGCACGAAATTTTCTGTGATACAGAGAATGTTCGTGCGTTTTTTTTGAAGAAAGTATTTACTGGTCGAGACATGCTCCGTGGAGAACAGATGGGAAACGAATGCAGCAGTTGAGGGAAAATAAACTGCTTGGGAGTCATTGAGTAAGGAGGTGCAGAAAACAGCAGCCTTGTTTCCATATCCGAGAAATGAAATTTCTAGGTTGGAAGAGACAGCACATAAGAAACAGGCGGCAAAAAGAGTGTTCGGGAAACTGGAAGTCAGGAGTTGTTTGAATGGGAGGAGAACCTTTTATCGGTTTGAAGGTTCCGATTGCAATATGAGCGGAAGATTGGGCGAGAGAGCATGGAAAACCAGAAGGATGTTGAAATGGAAAGGTGGATTTTGGAATACTGCTTATGTTGTCATACAAATATGAAGGAAAGAGAAAAAAACAGAAAGAAGAGAAGCCAATTTTCAGGATGATTTTTGATGTTGTAAGACAATAAAAAAGGGATAGTTTCGATGTTTTATGCGAAAATGCAATGAGAAGTAGAGATGAATATTGGAAAATTGTATATAATTACAAACATTATGCGATTTTCTTTGCAATTTGCATATGGGTATGGTAAAATAATAGAAATTATTTCGTATATTGTATGCAGTCGTAAGAGGGAAATGAGCAGTATGCTGTTTTTTCGTTCAAATGAAAAGGAAAGGTGAGATGAAATGAACAAGTTTCAGGAAATGTATCAGGCTAAATGCAAATCTCCGGAAGAAGTAGCAATGTATGTAAAATCTGGCGACGTTTGCGCTTGCCCCACCGGATTGGAAGAACCGACAGCCATCGTAGATGCGATTGCGGAACGGGCATTGAGAGGAGAATTGACCGGTGTGCTGCACCATGCAACGCTTTCTGTCAAAGGCGGTCCGTTTATGAAACCGGAATTAAAAGGAAAATATGAATATGTTTCTTGGTTTACTGGCGCACCCGGCAGAAAAGGGATTCAAGAAGGAATTCACACATATATTCCCTGCAATTACAGCACCATTCCTGGATATTGGACGAATATCCAGCCTAGACTGGATGTGTTTTATGCAGAAGTTTCGCCCATGGATAAACATGGTTATTTCAGCTGTGCAATGGCAGGGGCGGAAGTGGTTGCCATGCGTGATAAAGCATCCATTATTTTGTTGGATGTCAATGATCAGATGCCGCGAGTAATGGGCGACTGTCTGATTCATATTTCTCAAGTAACTGCATTATGCGAATCTTCCAGACCGCTGCTGGTATTGAATAATCCGCCGTTGTCCGAAGATGACAAAGTGATTGGTCAGCTGATTGCCGATGAAGTTTGCGACGGAGCAACATTGCAGCTGGGAATCGGCGGAATACCGAATGCGGTAGGTGTTTTGCTTAAAGATAAAAAAGATTTGGGGCTGCACACGGAAATGTTTACAGACAGCATGGTGGATTTGATTGAATGCGGTGCGGTATCTAATATGAAAAAACCCATTCATGTGGGCAAGACAGTAGCAACTTTGGCGTGGGGAACCAAGAAAATGTATGACTACATGGATGATAATCCGGCTTTTGAAATGCACCCGGTCAGCTACATCAATAATCCTGCAGTAATTGCGCAGCATGATAACTTTGTATCGGTTAACTCCTGTATCGAGGTGGATTTATTCGGACAGGTTTGCTCGGAAAGCATTGGGACAAAGCACTTCAGCGGCACCGGCGGACAGTTGGATTTTGTTAGAGGCGCGAATATGTCCAAGGGTGGCAAAGGCTTTATTGCGATGAAATCTACGACCAAAGGCGGTACGATCTCTAAGATTAAACCGGTTCTGACTTCTGGTTCCATTGTAACCACACCGAGAAATGAAGTGGACTTTTTGGTAACAGAAAATGGAATAGTACGGTTAAAAGGTCAGACAGCAAGCCAGAGAGCAAAAATGATTATCTCACTGGCAGCGCCCCAGTTTAGAGAAGAGCTGGAATTTGAAGCAAAGAAAATGAATCTGATTGTATAATAAAGGAAAAGTCCATACGCAGCGCATCATCCAGCGCGAAGAATAGACGGCAGAAAATGGTTGCTTAGACGGTTTTCTGCCGTCGTTTTTATCGAAACGGAACGAAGAAACGGAATGGAGGAGACCATTGGGATGACGAAGCGAAAATCTGTTGTCCAACGATTTTTGTGCGTAACGTTTTGCTGTACAGACTTTTTTCGGCAGGATCGATATAGAATCTGTTTTTGATCATTAGATGTTTTGACAGATAAGGCAGTTTTGTGTTATAACAGAACAAGAATGGAAATGGAAAAGAGGGGAAGCGATGAGAGCAAGCTGGGACGAATATTTTATGCAGATTGCGGAAATTGTCAAAACACGATCCACTTGTCTGCGGCGGCAGGTGGGGGCAGTGATTGTGAAAGACAATCGGATTATCACAACCGGATATAACGGTGCGCCGGCGGGATTGGCGCACTGTACAGAGTTGGGCGGGTGCGAACGTCAGCGATTAGGGGTTCCTTCTGGAGAGCGGCATGAACTATGTAGAGCGTTGCATGCGGAGCAAAATGCAATTATTCAGGCGGCAAAATTAGGGATTTCGACAGAGGGCGCGACCATTTATATTACCCTGCAGCCATGTGTCATCTGTGCGAAAATGCTGATCAACGCCGGGATTTGTCGGATCGTACATCAGGGAGAATACCCCGATGCACTTTCCAAGCGGATTTTGGAAGAGGCAAAGATTGAAGTGGTAAAGATGGACAGTCAAACAGCACCTCCCCTGGTGTGAAAAAGCGGAGGTTTTTGGGAAAAAGAGCGCTGTTTTGTTCAGAGACGATGCTTCTTCTGCGATATTGGCTGGTGAAAGAAATGGAAAAGGAAGTTTTGACGCTCCATGGAAATAAAGAAACTGGTTTCTATGTCGTCAATGCAGAGCTTGTTTCTAAGGCGCAATATGAACCGATGCTTTTATGGATTGCTTATGTTTGCTTTGTCTGTTATCAAGACCCGCTTGTGGAGAGCGGGTTTTTTTATGCGAATTTATCAAAATTCAAAAAAACAGTGAAAACGTTCGATTGATTCGTCTGTTGCATTTGGTTATTGGATTAACGAAACAAATGAGGGAGTGGTGAGACAGGAATCACAACATCGGAAAAGGTGAGATCAAAAAGAAGTTCCATGCGCGGATAAAGCAGAACGGCTGTCTGGTTTTGCATGGTCAATTGTGTGGCAGGGAGGTTTCGTTTCTGAGGTGTTATTTTTTCGGAGAGAGAAGGAATTTTCGATGGCAGCGATAAAAGGTGAGTTGTCGTTTCGATCAGAGAATATCGAACGATGCGCGGAGAAAGATAGTGGCATGTGCAGAGAGCGTGCGTACTGTGCAGAAAATATAGTACGGCATGAGAAGCAGAGAAAGGAAGTTGGCTGCGGAATTTTGTTTGCGCTGCATATCATTCTATTGTATAATTATATATTATGGATTTTTCGAAAGCTTATGGTTTCTGGGACAATCTGTGTTTGGATAACGGACATCGTTCGAAACGATGATGGATGCAGTAACGATCCGATATCATAGATATCAAGAGATACAGTCAGTTGTTCCGAATTTAAGAAAGTGAAATGCGAGAAATTGAGTTCGGATAGAAACGGTTGGTATACATAGAAAGACGAAAGGCGTCTGTTGCAGTATCGGGCGAATGGAAAAATCTAAGAGAATAGACTTTAAGACAGAGGTGAAAAGCATTGGCGGAAAAAGGGAAGGGCACGGGAAAGAAAACAACGGCAAACTCCCCCGCGGTGAAAAAAACAGGCGGACAAACGACAAGAACGGTTGCTGCAGGAAAGAGAGGAAATGGGAGGAAGCGAACAACTTCACAAGCCAAGCCTGCTAAGAGCGAAGGAAAAAAACGACGGATGGCAGAACCGGTTGGGCGTTTTGGAGATACCATCCTAGATGAGGTTATTTTAATTTTGATCATTGTCGTTTGTGCAGTCATTGCCATTAGTCAGGTGACGAACAAAATGGGAGTGATTGGCAATGTGTTTGGCACATTTTTTCAAGGAATTTTAGGCATCGGCGGGTTATTACTGCCAGTTCTGGTAATTGTGTATTGCATTTGGCTGCTATGTGCAAAAGAGAGAAGCTGGCCAATCGGTCGAGCGGTTGGCGGTGCACTGTTTTTACTGACCATTGCGTCAGCAGCATATTTGTTTCATCCGGTGTCAGTTTCTGCACAGAGGGGAGTTTCAGAAACATGTGCAACACTGTTTTCTCAGGGAGCATTGACCAATGGTGGATTGATTGGCGGGCTGATCGGCGGTGGTTTGTTTCAACTGCTGGATGCATTGGGCAGCGTCATGGTACTGCTGGCGTTATTGGTGATTTCTGTGATTTTGATGACAGGGCGTTCCTTTTTCGGAGCAGTGGGGACTTTGGCAGATCATCAAAAAATGAGAAAACAACGGCGCAATGAAAAGATCAAAAACAGAGCAGATCGAATTCGCCAGACAGAGAAAATGGAAGCAGAGCAGGAACGCAAACGGGAAGAGACACGCAAGCGGCGTATGACAAAAGAAGATTTTAACATAGAACTGGAAGAAAGCGAGCGGAAAGAAACGCCGGAAATCAAAGAAACGGTGTTCCGAAAGAAAAAACAGGATTACAGCATCAAAAAACGGGAGCCGATTTATGACTTTGTCAAGGAATCACAAGCGGAGGAAACAGAGCCGAAGCGGGAATTTAATGTCGTGTTTGGCGGAAAGCTGCGGGAAGAGGATTTGACACCAGCACCCGTACCGGAAACAAAGTCAGAACCGATGCAGGATAAGGTGCTGGAACCAGACCGAACGGAGGCAGCAGAGGACATTTATGAAGCAATTTTCGGTACTGGCACAGAAGCAGCGGTATCGGAGGGAACGTCTGCCGATGTGGATTGGGAAGCGGAAGTTTCTGTTTTGGCGGCAGAAGCATGGAAAGCAGCAGAAGAGAAAGTGGGAACTGTAGACGCAATCCAGACAGAGCATGCAGAAGAGATGCCAGAGACAGGAACAGTATCGGAAACAATGGATATGGATTTACAAGCGACGCAAGAAGGAGAGGATGCGGCTCCAATGACAGGAAAAACAGTGGAGAAAGAAGCCGAAATGCCGCAGGAAATGGAAGAAAAACCATATCAGTTCCCACCCATGGATTTGCTGGGGAAAGACCCAGGTACTTCGTCGGGCGGCAGTAAGTTGGAAATGATTGAGAATGCGAAGAAATTGGAGTCTACGCTGAAAAGCTTTGGTGTGGATGCCAAGGTGATTCAAATCAACAAGGGTCCAACGGTTACCAGATACGAGCTTTCTCCCAGCCAAGGTGTGAAGGTGAGTAAAATTGTGAATTTGGCAGACGACATTGCGCTGAACCTGGCAGCCAGCGGCATTCGGATTGAGGCGCCGATTCCGGGAAAGGCGGCGGTAGGGATCGAAGTGCCCAACCGGGAAACGCAGTCGGTTTACCTGCGAACGGTCTTGGAAAGCGATGCTTTCCAGAAACATCCGTCAAAATTGGCATTTGCATTGGGGGAAGATATTACAGGAAATCCTGTGGTAACGGATATTGCGAAAATGCCGCATTTATTGATTGCAGGTGCAACGGGCAGCGGAAAGAGCGTTTGCATCAATACATTGATTACCAGTATTTTGTATAAAGCCAGCCCGAAAGAAGTGAAGCTGCTGCTGGTAGATCCGAAGGTGGTGGAATTGAGCGTTTATAACGGAATTCCTCATTTATTGATTCCAGTAGTCACTGACCCGAAGAAAGCTTCTGCTGCACTGAATTGGGCGGTACGGGAGATGCTGCAGCGATATAATGATTTTGCGGCTTGCGGTGTGCGTGATATTAAGGGTTTTAACGCGACGAAAGAAGAACAGGGAGAGCCGGAGGCAAAAATGAGTCAAATTGTCATTATTATTGATGAATTGGCGGATTTGATGATGGCGGCGCCCGGAGAAGTGGAGGATGCGATATGTCGTTTGGCGCAAATGGCGCGGGCAGCCGGTATGCATTTGATTATTGCGACGCAGCGTCCATCTGTAGATGTGATCACTGGTGTGATTAAGGCAAATATTCCCTCCCGTCTGGCGTTTGCAGTATCCTCCGGCATTGACTCCCGTACCATTTTGGATATGGTGGGGGCAGAAAAACTGTTGGGAAAAGGAGATATGCTCTTCTATCCATCCGGACAGGCAAAGCCTGCCCGGATGCAGGGCGCATTTGTAACGGATAAAGAAGTAGAGAGAATTGTAGACTTTTTGCGAAAAAACAGCCGACCCGGTTATACACAGGAGATGGTGGACAGGATCACGTCTTCGCCGCAGTCCGCTGCCGGAGGAGAAGAAACGGATGAACACTATGAACAAGCAGTAGAACTGATCCTGGAGAAGGAAAAAGCTTCTGTTTCTATGTTGCAGCGGCAGTTCCGCATCGGGTACAACCGTGCAGCAAGGCTGATGGATGAATTGGAACGGCGCGGAATGGTTGGTCCAGAAGAAGGCAGTAAGCCAAGAAAAGTCCTGATTACGCGGGAAGAATGGAATGCCATGCAGCAGGATACACAGCAGGAATCCGGAAAGGTATGAAATGAAAGGTTTTGCATTGACAAAATGCGGTTCTTATAGTACTATTTTGTTAGGGTCATATGACTGACGGAAGTGGAAGGAACCACATGGAGTATGACAATCAAAATGCCGACCGTCTGGGCGATAGCGTCCGGATTGTCGGCTTTTTTCAAAAATGACAACTCGGACAAGCAGAAAAATGGAATCGGAGAGAGGAGTTTTTGAAGATGAAAACAGATTTGCAGATTGCGCAGGAATGCACGATGGAACCCATCACCGCCATTGCGGCAAAGGCGGGTATTCCAGAAGAATATGTGGAATGCTACGGAAAGTACAAAGCAAAAATCAGCGACAAATACTATGACGTCATCAAAGATAATCCGGATGCAAAACTGATTCTGGTAACAGCGGTGAATCCTACGCCTGCAGGAGAAGGGAAAACAACAGTGACCATTGGTTTGACCCAAGCACTGCAGCAGATGGGAAAAAATGCTTTGACCTGTCTGAGAGAGCCTTCTTTGGGTCCCTGTATGGGGGTAAAAGGTGGTGCTGCGGGCGGTGGTTATGCACAGGTGGTGCCGATGGAAGATATCAACCTGCATTTTACCGGTGACCTGCATGCGATTACTACAGCCAATAACCTGCTGGCTTCTATGGTGGACAATCACATTCAGCAGGGCAATGAACTGAACATAGACCCCAGAAAAGTGGCTTGGAAAAGAGTCGTAGACCTGAATGACAGACAACTGCGTCACGTGATTTCCGGTTTGGGGGGCAAAGTCAATGGCGTACCCAGAGAGGATAGTTTCCAGATTACGGTAGCGTCTGAAATTATGGCAATTTTCTGTCTGGCGAATGATTTGCAGAACTTGAAAGAAATGCTGGGCAAAATTATTGTAGGCTACACCTATGAGGACGAACCGGTTACCGCAAAACAGATTGGTGCGGATGGCGCAATGACTGTACTGCTGAAGGATGCGTTACAGCCCAATCTGGTGCAGACGCTGGAACATACCCCTGCTATCATCCATGGCGGACCGTTTGCCAATATTGCGCACGGCTGCAACAGTGTGCGGGCAACCAAATTTGCTATGAAAATGGCAGATTATGTCGTAACAGAAGCGGGGTTCGGCGCAGATCTGGGTGCGGAAAAATTCTTTGATATTAAATGCAGAAAAGCAGGTTTGAAGCCGGATGCTGTAGTACTGGTAGCTACTGTTCGCGCATTGAAATATAACGGCGGCGTGCCCAAAGCAGATTTGAGCAATGAAAATCTGGATGCTTTGGCAAAAGGTTTCGTCAATCTGGAAAAACATATTGAAAACATCCAGAAATACGGTGTGCCGGTGGTGGTGACGCTGAATCACTTTGTGGCGGATACCGATGCAGAAGTGGCATATGTGAAAGAACGCTGTGAAAAAATGGGCGCAACCTTTGCGGTTGCCAAGGTATGGGCAGAAGGCGGCGCAGGGGGCAGAGCGCTGGCAGAAAAAGTGCTGGAAACATTGGAAACAAAGGAAAATCATTTCCATGTACTGTATGAAGATACGCTGTCTATTGAGGAAAAGATCTATAAAGTATGCAAAGAAATTTACGGTGCAGGTCAGGTGAACTTTTCTTCGGCGGCGCAGAAAACATTGGCGCAGATTGAAAAATTAGGATTTTTCAATTTCCCGGTATGCATTGCGAAAACACAGTACTCTCTGTCCGATGATCCGAAGGTGTTGGGACGCCCAGAAGGCTTTACGGTAACGGTAAAGGAGATTCGGATTTCCGCAGGGGCGGGCTTTATCGTTGCATTGCTGGGCGATGTGATGACGATGCCGGGACTGCCGAAAAAACCTGCTGCACTGAATATTGATATTGATGCAGACGGAAATATCGTCGGCTTATTCTAAGAAAAAAGGAGTCATGCGTATGAAGGCACATCGGATTGACGGAAAGGCGATTTCCGATCAAATCAAAGCAGAAGCTGCCTGGGAAGCGCAGAAACTGCAGCGGCAGGGGATTGTCCCCTGCCTTGCTGTGATTTTGGTGGGAGAAGACCCTGCTTCTAAGGTATATGTCAACAACAAGAAGAAGGCTTGTGAAGCTGTGGGAATTTTGTCCCGTTCTTATGTGCTGCCTGCGGATACGGAAGAAAAAGAGCTGCTGGATTTGGTGGCACAGCTGAATGCGGATGAAGGGGTACATGGCATTTTGGTGCAGCTGCCGCTGCCGCCGCATATGGACGAGAATCAAGTGATTCTGGCCATTGATCCGAAAAAAGATGTGGACTGTTTCCATCCATGGAATGTGGGACTGGCACAGATGGGGCAACAAGGATTTGTGCCTTGTACGCCTGCTGGCGTGATGGAGCTCATTACTCGCAGCGGATATGCCGTGGAAGGAAAGCGATGCGTTGTCATCGGGCGCAGCCATAATGTAGGCAAGCCCATTGCCATGCTGTTGCTGCAGGCAAACGGCACGGTGACGATTTGTCATTCCAAAACAAGGGATTTGGCAGAAATTTGCTGCCAGGCAGATATTTTGGTCAGTGCGGCAGGTCGGGTGCATATGGTGACGGCAGACATGGTAAAGCCCGGCGCGGTGGTGATTGATGTTGGGATTAACCGGGATGAAAACGGGAAATTATGCGGGGATGTGGACTTTGATGCGGTCTGCGAAGTGGCTGGCGCCGTTTCCCCTGTACCCGGCGGCGTAGGGCTGATGACGGTGGCGATGCTGATGAAAAATTGCATCACAGCGGCAAAGCTGCAAAATGGACAGTAAAAAAAGGAATATCATTGACGTGAGAAAACGTGGATGATATTCTTTTTTTTATAGGAAAATACGGAAAAAGAATTCGATGGATAGTTTGGAACATATAGGCAGAACCAAACATTGGAAAGCGATGGTGGCGCATTTGAAAAAAAGAAATCTGTTATTATGCTTTTTGTTGCTGTACTTGTCTCTGGGTTTACTGGCTGGGTGTGAGCCGGAAGATGCGGAAAACGGAACGACGGCAGAGGCAATCGCAGAGAGGAACCGAGTCTATGAAGAAACCATATCTCCCAATGAAGCATATGTTTCATCGAAAGAAGATGTGGTGCATTTTACAGTAAAGGTATCCCAAAATCAGAACAATCAAATACAGGTGCGTGCAGAGGCAGATACTGTTTTTTTTGAACCGCTGCAATATGAATGGGATTACGATCGGGAAATAACCGAAGCGGACATTGCGGTACAATGGACGACGCTTATGGGAAATCCGGAACCCACAAAAGAGGATCAGCTGGCAATTGCCGTTGTGTCTGTTTTGGAAGAGGGAGAGGCAGTGGGCAAGTGGAAAATCAGTTTTGCGAATCAGGGCATAGAATGGATCGCGGAGGGGCTGCGGCAGTGAGTGCGCACAAAGGGACGGAAAAGGGCATCTGTTTGTGTGATTGTCTATGAAACAAGCAGGGGGAAAAGGAGGAACGCAAATGAAGGTACGAAAAAGATGGGTTATGGCGCTTTGCCTTTTCATTGTTGTGTTCTGCTGGATATTTCGCCCCAAGTGTCTGACGGATATGGCAGGTGTGGCAGACAAGGGGAAACAAATCACCCGTTACAGCATCAGCGCTGTGGGAGATGGCGCGGAGCAGTGCTGGGTAACGGAACCGAAGGATATGCAGGAGGTTTGGAAGGCATTGGAAGAAACGAAAGTGACGTTTGTGCCGAAATTCTCCCAAGGCGTGATGTATGATGGCGATCAGGTCATGTATCATCTGAGGATCTATCAAGGAGAGCACCCGGTGGGACAGATTGGTTTTTTGGATGATGGTCGGGTGTTCGGAGAAACCTGGGAATATCATGACAAAGGTGAAAATCCGGCAGAATGGACAGAACGGTTGGAACGACTTTTGGAAAAATACACAAATTCAGTCAGAAACATAGATTTTTTGGAAAAAGTATAGTATACTCAAAAGATAGAAGCAGAGGCGGAGCAGATTTTTGTTCCGCTTCCTTTATGAGAATGGATGTTGAAGGAGGAAACCAATGAAAGGAACGGTAGCATTTACCTCTTTGGGCTGCGACAAAAATCGAGTAGACAGCGAAGTCATGCTGGGGTTGTTGCAGGAAAGAGGGTATCAGGCGGTGGCAGACGAGGCAGAGGCGGATATTATCGTCGTCAATACCTGCTGTTTCATTCGGGACGCACTGGAGGAAAGCATTGAAACCATTCTGGAAATGGCGAAATATAAAATAGAAGGCAAGTGCAAGGGTTTGATTGTGGCAGGATGCCTAGGACAGCGGTATGAAGCAGAGTTTTTTAACGAAATTCCGGAAGTAGATGCGATTTTGGGGACTGCGGCGTATGAGGAAATCGCAGATGCAGCAGACCGGATCCTGAATGGAGAACACGCCTTCAAATGTTTGGAAGATATCAATCAGCCGATGAAGGATGACAATGGAAAACTGCGCGTTCTTTCCACAGCACCATATTTTGCCTATCTGAAAATTTCTGAAGGGTGTGACAATCACTGTACCTATTGTGTGATTCCCCAAATGCGCGGACGACACAGAAGTCGCACGATGGACAGCTTGGTAGAAGAAGCAGAACTGCTGGCAGGACAAGGTGTGAAAGAATTGGTGATCGTTGCGCAGGATACTTCCATTTACGGTAGGGATTTATACGGTGAGCCAAAACTCCATGAATTGTTGGAAAAGCTGTCGGAAGTGGAAGGGATCCGGTGGATCCGCCTGCTGTACTGTTATCCAGAGACATTGACAGATGCGATGATTGCAGTGATGGCACAGAACGAAAAAATCTGCCATTATATCGACATGCCGATTCAGCACGGATGTGATACGGTATTGAAGCGGATGGGCAGAAAAAGCAGCCAGCAGCTGATTCGGGATGTGGTAGGCAAATTACGGGCAGCCATGCCAGATATTGCCATCCGAACGACTCTGATCGTCGGCTTTCCGGGAGAAACAGAGGAAGAGTTTGCGGCGCTTTGCCGTTTTGTGGAGGAAATGCGCTTTGACCGTCTGGGTGTGTTTTCTTATTCCCAAGAGGAAGGTACTCCGGCGGCACAGATGCCGGATCAGATTCCGGAAGTGGCGAAAGAAGAACGGCGTGCGATTGTGATGGAGATCCAAAAAGGCATTGCTGCGGCTTTATGTGCACAGGAAATAGGAAAGACTGTGGAGGTATTGGTGGAAGGCAGACTGCCGGAAGAAGCAGTATATTGCGGCAGAACGCGGCGGGATGCGCCGGATATCGACGGCATGGTGTTTTTCCGTGCGGAAGAAGAAGTATATTCCGGCGATTTTGTTTCTGTGCACATTCGGGAAGCGGGAGACTATGATTTGATGGGAGATGTGGTTTATGCAGATGAATTTGCCAAATAAGCTGACAACGCTGCGGGTCATTTTGATTCCGGTGTTTTTGTTGGTGCTGTTTTTCATGGAGGCGCCCGGGAACCGTTATGGTGCGGTGGTGATTTTTGTTGCAGCGTCTCTGACGGATTTTTTGGATGGACATTTGGCGCGAAAATATCATTTGGTGACCAATTTTGGAAAATTTATGGATCCGTTGGCGGATAAACTGTTGGTTATGTCTGCACTGGTATCCATGGTAGCGTTGGAAGATCTTCCGGCGTGGGTAGTCATTGTGATTCTGGCAAGAGAATTTACGATTACTGGATTTCGCACTTTGGCAATGGAAGCGAATATTGTCATGGCAGCAAGCTGGTGGGGGAAGATCAAAACGGCGACGCAGATGGTGATGATCATTGTGGTGCTGCTAGAGATGCCCTTTGCTGCAATGCCGGTTATTGAGACGGTTTTGGTGGGGTTGGCAGTGCTGTTTACGGTGATTTCCGGTGTGGATTATATTGTCAAAAATATACAGGTACTGAAAGGATAATCTATGGGAAGGATCAGGATGGCAACAGAGGCGGATGCGGCGCGTATTTTGCGTATTTATGCGGAGTATATCCGAAATACAACGATTACGTTTGAATACGAAGTCCCGACAGAAGAAGCATTTGCAAAACGGATCACAGATGTTTTGGAAAAGTATCCGTTTTTGGTGTATGAAAAAGATGGAGAGATAGGAGGATACGCTTATGCGCATCAATTTATGGTGCGTGCGGCTTCTCAATGGGGAGCAGAATTATCGGTGTATCTCGCGCCGTCATTTCAAAAAAGAGGATTGGGGAAGGCATTTTATCAAGCCTTGATGGATATACTGTATTTGCAGCATGTGGAAAAGATATACGGCTGTATTGAAGCAGAAAATGCGGATAGCTATGCCCTGCATGCAAGATTGGGATTTACAGAAACGGCACGATTTGAGCGATGTGCTTATAAACTGGGAAAATGGTTGAGCTTGATCTGGCTGGAAAAGACGATTACTGAACGGAAAACGCCGCTGCCCTTTCAAACGGTTTGGCAGATTCCGAAAGAACAAATCCTTGCCATTTGTGAACGATATGGCGCACTTGTGCAGGATTAGACCACAGGTGGCGCAAAGAGGGAGGCGTTTTTAGGAAGGGGATGTTCTTTGAGACAGGAGTCAGCGGGGATTCGGAGGAAATCCGTGATGTGAAAATGATGAGAACCAAAGACAGGAGACGGCAGATAGGTCGGCTCCTGTTTTTGTATTTTTGGGAATCCAATTTTCTGTAGCACTAAGGAAAATAAAACAGACTCCGATAGAACGTCTGTGAAGGATTGGTTTCAGGTGAGGGACAGAAGGTTGTGCAAAGAATTTGGAACATTTTTATTCGACAATGACATTCGGAATCGGTGAATAAAGCGATCGTGCTCCGGTATAGCTGCATTTCAAAATATTTCCGGCGGATAGAGATAGCTGTTGACCGGTGGATACGAAAGGGATGCGAGGGAGATGCGGAGAAATAGGCGTGGAAAACGGAAAGGCTAGTGTGTACCGAATATGGTCTGCATCAGACGGCGCAACGGGTGAAAGAGCGCAAGACACAGTGCAAAGTTTCCGGCGCAGTGAACCAAGTCAAAGAACAGACCGGAAACCCAGTAAGAAAATGCAGCGCCTGCGCCGCCAATCAATAGGTATGGAAGCGCACAGAGTCCGCCAAACAATAGCCCGAACAGACCAGAGAGAATGCTCCAGAAAAGGGCGGAGGTATTTTGTCGGAGCAGATAAACCACGGTCACCCAAATACTCCAGACATACAGATAACTGAACCACCAGATGCCAAAGCCGTATAAAAACCCTTCCAGCAGGACAAAGGCGTATACGATATAAAATACTTTCCTGCCCAAAAACAGTGTGTAAAGGAGCAGAAGCAAGCTGACGATTTCAACATTGGGCAGTGCCCGCAGGAGAACTTGTCCCAAAAAAAGAATTGCGGTCATTAGCCCCAGTATGGCAGGGGAAGCAGTGGGTTTTACAGTCAAATCAATAGCCTTCTTTCAAAGTCAATTCATATTGTTCCTGATTGGCGATCGGCGTCTGATCGGCGGAAGTGGAGAGCATTTCGCCATTTTTGGTAATGCACCACCATTCCTGTTGATTGCTGTCTGCCGTTTCGCCGTCCACGGTGGTGATAAAAGTGCCATAGATGCTGTCGGTGCCGCTTGCTAGGGCTTGTTCTTCCAAGACTTCGCCCAAATATGCAGCATTGGTCTGATAGGAAAACGTTTTTTCTGTGCCATCCCCATGAACAACAACGATGGCAATGCTCTTATGTCCGTCAGTGGTTTGTGGAAGATAGTGCAGAGAAAGCATTCCAAAGAGGATGCAGAGCAACAGCAACAGAGCACCAAGAAATCCCAATGTTTTTCTTTGCATGATCATCTCTCCTTTGTCAATACCAGCATTTCTTTTTTATCTTAAGAGAGGCAAAGGCGATTTGTCAAGCAAAAGCAAAGGGTTTGCTTTTTGGGAAGAAGCATTATATAATAAAAGAAAAAAGGAGAGAGCTTGTTTTTCGACCAGCAGTAGGCGGAGTTGATGTGTATGCAACAATCAAGCATGCCCATGGAAGTAAGAAGAACAAGGGAAATAATAAGAAAAAGGA